>DAIDKD010000272.1 GCA_027451065.1 Bacillaceae bacterium
TATTTCACGGCTCCTTTTCAAGTTTCATTACTTGAAAATTTCCATTGAAATCGAAGTATCCCTTTCGTAATTTATCGACATATTCCCTGGGAAATATGTCGATAAATTACGAAAGGGATTTTGAAAAGACCTTTTTCAAAATCCCATCCTCTTACATTCGTTATACAGATAAGGCACAGATTGAAAGGTATATATTCGTTTTTGTATTTTTCCATCTCTCACCAACAATAAACATGGAACACTTTCAATCTGATATATTTCCGCCAATTCTTTTCCGTAATTAAGATTATTCATGCCGATTTTTAATTGAGGTAACAAGTCTTGTACCACTGTCATCATTTTCTTCGCTACCTGACATGTTCCGCAAATTGGTGTATAAAGATATACACATACCACCGGTTCTTCTATAACTGCATTTTGTACTTCCTCTTTCGTCCACTCTTCCATAATAATCCTCACTGTAATAAATCTGTATTCACATCAATATTCGCCTTCAATAATACTTTCATTAGATGCTGACTTGGTGCAGTAGCAACTTCCCGATACATTCTATCTATATATAGATGCTTTGCATTAGGAAATTCCTGCTTCAATTGCTTGCGGAGTTTGTCTCCAGAAGAATCCGCATCCACTAGTATATAAACTTCTCGATCATACAATTGGTCAATTAGTTCATCCAGCTTCGTCATACTAATTGTTCCATTTGTGCAAATAATTTCCATAGGCTCCTTAATGATTTCTTGTATTTTCTTTTTGTCTGTTTTCCCCTCAACAATCATTACTTTTTCAAGATTTATCATTACCATATTCATCACCTAGGATTGTAGTTTTCTCCGTACTACTATAAGTATATTCTACTTTTTGTTCTTGTTCTCCTTTTTTGCATATGCAAAAAAGGAGAACAAGAACAAAAAGCAGCCGAGATTATTTCATCACGACTACTTTGTTTCACTTTACTCCTGAATAAGCTCTTCGTACTTTTCAACAGTTAATAATTTTTCAAGTTGTGACGGATCTGTTAGTTGGATTTCAATCATCCATGCTTTTTCATAAGGTGACTCATTGATAAATTCCGGGTTGTCAGATAGCTCTTCATTGACCGCAATCACCTTTCCGCTCACCGGGGCATATAACTCAGATACTGTTTTTGTAGATTCTACACTGCCAAAAGGTTCGCTTAATTCCACTTCATCACCAACCTCTGGAAGTTCAACAAACACAATATCTCCGAGTTCTTCTTGAGCAAATTCTGTAATGCCAATCACTACTTTTTCTCCGTCTACCTTCACCCATTCATGTTCATCTGTATAACGTAATTCCTTTGGATTCACTTACAACACCCTTTCTGTTTCTTCTAGTTGTCGGATTGCGCTTATTTTCTATACTTTTAACCAAGTATGTTCAAATGCTTCCTCGTTAAAACCGACAGTTACTTTTTTTCCATCAGTTGTAATAGGACGTTTCAGTAGCATTCCATCTGATGCTAGTAACGCAAGGGACTCTTCTTCACTCAGTGTATCTATCTTATCTTTTAAATCAAGTTCACGGTATCTCGTTCCTTTTGTATTAAAAAGCTTTTGTATTTCCAATCCGCTTACATCTAACAAGTCTTTCAGCTTTTCTTTTGACGGCGTTTGCTCTAAAATATGAACAGCTTCATATTCAAGATGGTGGCTATCCAACCAGTTTTTCGCTTTTTGGCAAGTGCTACATTTTGGATACGTATAATAAGTTAACATGTTCTCCCTCACTTTTCTCATGTAATGAAACATTACAATTATTATAATATAGGTCTGAGGATTTGTTAAGGATAAACGCTTATTTATCATAGGGTACTAGAATAGAACTATCCATTTTGTATGGATTATATTTTTAATAATGCAAAAAACAGAGAGTTTTCCCCTCTGTTTTTGCTAGTTTCTTATCTTATTTTGTTGCTTTCTTTCGCTTCAATCCTAACGCAGCACCCAACATAGTGATTAATGCTCCAATGCCCATTGTGGACTTCGTACCTTCATTTGTTTGAGGTAACGCTTCTTGTGATACATTGTCTACTTGAGATTTGCCTAACGTATCCGCAATAGTAATAGCTATTCCACCATCTGGAAAAACTTCTCTGATTGTGCCAAGTACATTATATTCTTCTTTTTTTGACACTTCCTCTGTTTCAACTCCTATTGCATTTTCTTCTATGTTAGTAACGGTATCTTCCACCACTTCTACTAATTTTGGTGTTTCTTCTACCGCCTCAATATTTTCTTGAACTGTAAATTGTTCCTCATCCACTGTTATTATTTCTTCAGCCACCTTAACAACTTCTTCTACTGCAACTATATCCTCAGAAATCTTAATAAAGTACTATTTCACTTTTTAAGTGAAAGACGAAAGCCTTTTCTTTCAACATCTACTTTCAAGAAAAAAACAATCTTTTTTTAATTTGCCAAAGTACCCATGAGCTACTTTCTCCATGCTTCAATTTCTAACTATCCGTATTCAAAGGAATCGAAACATTTAGTTGAACAAATACTACTCCCTTGATACTATTGAATAAAATACAAAAATGAGGTGCAAAAATGAAAGCATTAATTAGTATTGATTATACCAATGATTTTGTAGCTGATGATGGCGCACTGACAGTAGGAAAACCTGCTCAGGAAATTTTGCAAAGAATGTTAAGTATTACAAAAGAATTCTATGATGCCGGAGAAATGATTATCTACGCAATTGATAAACACAAACAAAACGACCCTTATCATCCAGAAAGTACGTTGTTTCCAGAACATAATATTGAAGGTGAACCAGGCAGGGCTTTGTATGGTGACTATCAGACACAATACGAAGAATTGAAAAACAGTAACCAGGTTCTATACATAGATAAAACAAGATATTCTGCTTTTAGAGGAACAACGTTAGATATGGAATTGCGTGCAAGAGGAATAAAAGAATTACATTTAATCGGTGTATGTACAGATATTTGTGTGCTACATACTGCAATTGAAGCATATAATCTAGGCTATTCTGTCGTTGTCCACGAAGATGCTGTGGCAAGCTTCAACGAAATTGGCCACAAATGGACATTGGAACATATTACAAATTGTCTAGGTGGAAAAGTTGTCAAAGCTTCCCGTGTTTAGCCAATCATTGAAGAACAGGAGATTAGGATGTCTGAGAAGGGGAAATTCATCCCTTCTCAGACATCCTGCCGAAAGAATAAACACATCTATTGTTCTCCATTCAATAGGGATGCCCATGTTTCTCCATTAGCTGTTCCTGAGTTTTGATCAACATTCCATAATGCTGTTTTGTATCCTTATTATTTGTTGTTCAGAATTAGTTAATCCATCATCCACCCAATTCTCTTCCTCATCATTCCTTCATATACATTTTTTTCTGTAATAATAATCGTCTGATTATACTGTGATTCACATACCTACAAGGATTTGACACTGCAACTTTCCACTCCATATTAATTGACCACCATGGTCCAGCATGATATACTACAGGCAATTAGACCATGTTGGTCTATCGGAGGGAGAGATTCTGTGAACGAAGCCTTTTACAATTTAGAGCCGGAGAAACAGAAGCGCATTCTGCAAGCTGCTTACAAAGAATTTACTGAAAATACTTATAACAACGCTTCGACCAATCAAATTGTGAAAAAAGCAGGTATCGGCAAAGGGATGCTTTTTTACTATTTCGGTAGCAAAGAGGAACTCTACTATTTTTTAATTGAATATGGACTTGATTTTGTCCAAAAAAGTTACTTAGGAGAACCCATCGATGCAACCGGAGATTTTATTGAAAGATGTACATTAATGTCTCAATTGAAAACGAAGGCTTACGTGGAAGCACCTTATCTTTTCGAGTTTTTTGCAACATTTTACTTTAAAGACAATTTTGCTGACTTACCGGAAGATTTAGCGAAAAAAATAAAGGATATGCAACAGTTAGCTCAGCACAAACTTTATCATAACCTTGACCGCTCGTTGTTTCGCGATGACATTCCACCTGAAGAAGTAATAAAAATGATTCAGTGGATTTTTAGTGGATATGAAAAAGAGTTGACTAGTAAGCTAAAAGAGGAAAATCTATCAATCGATAGTGTGCTAGTAGCTTTTGATGAATATGAAGATTTTTTAGCTACGATGAAGAAGATATTTTATAAAG
>DAIDKD010000273.1 GCA_027451065.1 Bacillaceae bacterium
ACACTGCTAACATACCATCCTAAGCATCGTGTAGAACAAGCTCTGACAAATTACAAGCATGTTGAAAAAAACTTTCATAAAGCAATGGAGACATTGATAAAACAGAAACAAAGGGACCTAGGTTTATCTGTAACGAAATTAGAAGCAACCAGTCCTTTAAAAATTATGAGCAGAGGATACAGTCTTATATATAATGAAGAACAAAAAATAGTAAAGAGTGTGGAAAATATTGCTGTAGGAGATGCGCTAACACTTCAGCTGCAAGATGGAAAAATCCATTGCGAAGTTTCAGATAGAGAGCAATTGTCGATACAAGAAAAGTACAAGCAAGGTGGGGAACAATAATGGCGAAAAAGAAACTGAGTTTTGAGGAAGCATTGCTGCAATTGGATGAAATTGTTGGCAAATTGGAAGAAGGAGATATTCCTTTAGAAGATGCAATCAACTATTACAAAAATGGAATGGAACTAGCGAAATCTTGTCACGATATTTTACAAAATGTAGAAGAACAAATGAGCACAGTATTAGGAGAAGATGGTGAAATTCGTCCTTTTTCGGTTGAAGGCGAGGGAGAATGATGACAATATCCTTTGCAGAATTTGTAGTACAGACAAAGGAAGAATTGGAAAAGAAATTGGCTGATGCTGTCAGTGGTTTACATTGCCCTGAAGTATTAAAAGAATCTATGCTTTATTCTTTACAGGCAGGAGGAAAAAGAATCCGTCCCCTTTTATTATTCGCAACAATGCACGCTTTTAGACAGGATTGGCGTGAAGGGATACCTGTTGCGGCTAGTCTTGAAATGATTCATACCTACTCATTGATTCACGATGACTTACCTTGTATGGATGATGATGACCTAAGAAGAGGGAAACCGACAAACCATAAAGTATTTGGAGAAGCATATGCTACTTTGGCAGGAGACGCCCTACTTACATATGCTTTTGAAGTCATAGGGACAATGGATATATCCAGTGATATGAAAGTAGCTCTTATGTCAGAATTGGCGCAAGCGGCTGGACCAGAAGGAATGGTTGCTGGACAAGTAGCGGATATGGAAGGGACTCATCGTAATATCACCCTTGAGGAATTAGAGAATGTTCATCGTAATAAAACAGGGAAATTACTGGCATTTGCCGCAGTAGCAGGTGCAATTCTTGGAAATGCAACGAAGGAGCAGGTCGAGCAGATTCGAGAGTTTGCGATGTATGTGGGACTAGCTTTTCAGATTCAAGATGATATTCTTGATGTGGAGGGATCCGAAATATTAATAGGAAAGCCTGTTGGAAGTGATCAGGAGAACGAGAAAAACACGTATGTTTCTCTTTTATCCTTAGAAAAAGCCAAAGAGAAGCTGGAAGAAACAATCCATCACGGAAAGAGTATTTTGGAAGTTCTGCCAATCAATAAAGCATTTTTAGAGGAAATTTGTGTTGTTGTAACGGAGAGAAAGCAGTAGGACACACTTGTGAAAGTTTCTGAGTTAGTACGAAAGTATTTTTAGGATTAGTAGGCAATCAAAAATTCTTCCGCCTCCGCTCAAATCTGCACATGGATGTGTTAGGCACTTACTGGCAGCTTGAGGCTTTTTAGCAATGAAACCGAAAAGTTTCACCTCGGTTTGCTTGCGTCCTGTTGCCTTAATAGGTGAATTTGGTGGAGCCGGAAGATTTTTCCTCACTCCCTCTATATCGTTTGGTTTTAATATTTTCATGCGTTTGTCGTGAGAAAACAGCGAAAAATATTGTGAAAAATACGTATTTATGGTACATTAGTCTGTATACAATAAAATTAGATATGCTACTATTTCAATTTGCCGTTAACACAATGTGTTTGCGGCTATTTTTCAGCATATCCTTTCCATAGAACCAATAAATATGTTAGAGAAACTTAAAAACAGAAGAAAAAGAGTCAAGGTTCTCATTATTGAAATGAAAGTGAGTGATCCCACATGGATCTGACAAAAATTGATAATCCAGACTTTCTAAAGGATATGTCAATCAATGAACTAGAAACATTAAGCGAAGATATTCGTCAGTTTCTCATTGAAAATCTATCGAGAACAGGAGGTCATATCGCACCAAATTTAGGCGTAGTAGAATTGACGATTGCCCTGCACAAAGTATTTAATAGTCCAAAAGATAAATTTTTATGGGATGTAGGACACCAATCTTACATTCATAAAATCTTGACAGGGCGTGCTGATCAATTTGATACACTACGACAATATAAAGGGCTATGCGGTTTTCCAAAAAGAAATGAAAGTGAGCATGACGTATGGGAAACAGGTCACAGCTCTACTTCCTTATCAGGAGCAATGGGGATGGCACTAGCAAGAGATATAAAGGGGACAGATGAGTACATTGTTCCAATTATTGGAGATGGAGCACTAACAGGTGGGATGGCGTTGGAAGCACTTAACCACATTGGTCATGAAAAGACAGATATGATTGTTGTTTTGAATGATAATGAAATGTCAATTGCTCCCAATGTAGGAGCTTTACACAATATGCTAGGTCGCCTACGTTCAAAACAACCATACCAAAAAACAAAAGATGATATTGAGTCTTTGTTAAAGAAAATTCCAGCAGTAGGAGATACCCTCGCTTCAGCAGCAGAGCGCATGAAGGATAGTTTCAAATATTTGTTAGTTCCAGGTATGTTCTTTGAGGAACTCGGTTTTACATATTATGGCCCAATAGACGGTCATAATTACGAATCGTTACTGGAAGTACTGCAATATGCAAAGAAAACAAAAGGACCTGTCTTGCTTCATGTGTTAACGAAAAAAGGAAAGGGATATCACCCTGCTGAGCAAGATGTGCGCGGAACATGGCATGGAACTGGACCTTATAAAGTAGAATCAGGAGACATTATCAAACCTGTAGATACTGCGCCTAGCTGGAGCGGATTAGTTAGTGATACTGTATTGCGATTGGCAAAAGAAGATAAAAGTATTGTTGCCATTACACCAGCGATGCCAGTTGGCTCTAAATTGGAGAAATTTGCAAAGGAATTGCCGGATAGAATGTATGATGTGGGCATTGCCGAGCAACATGCAGTAACAATGGCCGCAGGCATGGCAACACAAGGTATGAAACCTTTTGTCGCTATCTATTCAACATTTTTGCAAAGAGCATATGATCAAGTGCTGCATGATGTCTGTCGCCCAAATTTAAATGTCTTCTTCGGAATTGATAGAGCTGGACTTGTAGGGGCTGACGGAGAGACTCATCAAGGCGTATATGATATTGCTTTTCTTCGCCATATTCCGAACCTAGTATTGATGATGCCAAAAGATGAAAATGAAGGGCAGCACATGGTGAATACAGCCTTAAAGTATAATGATGGACCGATTGCCATGCGTTTCCCAAGAGGGAATGGTCTAGGTGTACCGATGGATGCAGATTTGAAGCAAATCCCAATTGGAACGTGGGAAGTGCTAAAAAAAGGGGAAGACGTGGCTATTATTACATTCGGCACAACGATTCCAATGGCTCTCGAAGCAGCGAGGCAGTTAGAGAAAGAAGGATTATCTGTAAAAGTGGTCAATGGCCGCTTCATCAAACCTCTTGATGAAAATATGCTACATGAGATGCTAAGTTCTGGCATGAATGTTCTAACAGTTGAGGAAGCGTGTCTACAAGGTGGATTTGGCAGTGCTGTATTGGAATTTGCACACGAAAATAAATATGGAAATATGATTGAGTGTATGGGAATTCCTGATGAATTTATTGAGCACGGAAGTGTCGATAAACTTCTAGAGGAAATCGATTTAACAACAAGTGGAATCATTAGCAGAATCCATACGATGATTCCAAGTAAACAAAAAGGGCGTAAGCAATGGGAACAAAAAAAGAGCGTGTAGATGTACTATTAGTAGAGCAAGGCTTAATTGAAACTCGTGAAAAAGCAAAAAGAGCGATTATGGCTGGTATTGTTTACAGCAATGAAACAAGAGTAGATAAACCAGGGGAAAAAATTGAAGTTGACACACCACTGCAAATCAAAGGAAATGTCATGCCTTATGTAAGTAGAGGTGGGTACAAGCTAGAAAAAGCTTTACAGGAATTTGATGTAACTGTCGAAAATAAAATAATTATTGATATTGGTTCTTCCACGGGGGGTTT
>DAIDKD010000274.1 GCA_027451065.1 Bacillaceae bacterium
ATTCAAATTGGGCCGTACACCCCCTTATTTGCAGCGACCATTACGGGATTTGTAATGGGTGATTTACAAACAGGGTTAATGATTGGTGCAACATTGCAGTTAATGACTTTAGGTGTTGCAACCTATGGGGGCGCAACCGTTCCAGATTTTTTATCTGGAGCTATTATGGGGACGGCATACGCTATCATATCAGGAAAAGGTGTTGAGTATGGAATTGGCGTGGCGGTTCCTATCGGATTGCTATTAACACAATTAGATATTTTAGGCAGGATGACAAATACGTTCTTCCAGCATAAAGCTGATAGATATGCTGAAGAAGGGGATTTTAGGGGAGTAGAAAGATGCAATGTGCTAGGTATTTTACCTTGGACGCTTTCTCGTATGCTTCCCATATTCATCGGTCTGGTCTTTGGTGAGCAGGTGGTGAATGTAATAAATGAGGTAATCCCAGAGTGGGTGATGGTAGGACTAAAGGCTGCGGGTGCAATACTTCCGGCAATGGGAATTGCCATTTTGATGCGTTATCTACCAATTAGGAAATACTGGCCGTACTTTATTATTGGCTTTGTCTTGCTAGCATTTGGAGCGGAGTTTTTCACTGTGTTAGGTGTTGCTCTTGTCGGTTTGGCTTTGGCGGCAATGTATGTCATGAACCATGGAAAATCAGCTTCTCCAATGGCTACAAATGGAATGGTCGTTTATGAAGATGACGAGGAGGTAGAAATCGATGACTAACAAGCTGACGAAAAAAGAGATAAACAAGGTTTATCTACGGAATCTCTTTGGCTTCCAATGGGGATGGAATTACGAAAAAATGCAAGGTTTAGGTTATGCCTTTTCCATTATTCCTGCTCTTGAGAAACTATATGGAAACAATCAAGAAAAAATGAAGAAGGCATTGAAGACCCAATTGGGATTTTTTAATACGACACCGGCTATGTCTAGCTTGATACTTGGAGCAGATTTAGCTTTGGAAGAAGAATTCGAAATGGAAGATGAAACTGCCATTACAGGATTGAAAACAGGTTTAATGGGACCCTTCGCAGGCATTGGTGATACCGTTTTTATCGCAATTTATCGAGCAATTGTATTTTCTATTGCCGCTTATATGGCACAATCAGGTCAAGTGTTAGGACTACTTATTCCGCTAATTACGGGATCATTTGTTTTATGGGTGAGATATAAATTTATCTATATTGGGTACAATCAAGGGAAAAAGATTGCTACTGAATTTGCGGATAAAATGAAGGTGTTTACCGAAGCAGCCGCGATTTTAGGACTAACGGTTGTAGGTGGCTTAATACCATCCGTTATTACTTATCAGCTAGATGTAACGTACGAGATGGGCGAAGTAACACTTTCTGTTCAGGAAATGTTGGATACAATTTTACCGGGATTCGTACCGTTAGCAATTGTTTTTCTTTCTTACTGGTTACTAGGGAAGCAAAAGATGAATTCAACAAGATTGATTTTTGTGTTGATTGTCATGGGAATGATTTTAGGAAACCTTCAATCTGCTTTTGGTTGGTTAGGTAGTTTATTTTAAATGATATGATGAAAGGAAGTAATAAATATGGGAATTATTCACGCGCGTGTAGATGAGCGTTTGATACATGGTCAAGTAGCAACTGTCTGGACAAACTCTATGGGGGCACAAAGAATTATGGTTGTAAATGATGAAGCGGTAAAAGATACGATTCAAATTGGTGCATTGAAGATGGCAAAACCAGTCGGTGTCAAGTTATCAATTTTGTCAAAAAACAAAGCGGTTACAAAGATTCTTGATGGAAAATATGATGAGGAAAGAGTATTTTTGATTACGAAAAATATAGAGGACATCGCTTATCTTATTGATCATGGTGTTCCAATCACTACCTTCAATGTAGGTAATATATCTGCAAAAGAGGGGAGCTGGGCGATAAAAAAGTCCGTCAGTCTTACAAATGAAGATATCAGCACTATTAATAGATTGGTTGAAAAGGGAATTCACATTACAGCTCAGATGGTGCCTTCGGAGTCCGATGAGTCCATACAAAGAATCATCAAGTCGAAGGGAGAATAGAGGAACACATGATGAATCTAAAACATTTAACAACAGAAACACGGAATCCTGAGAGTATTCATATCGATAGCGTAAATACAGCCACAATGGTAAAAATGATGAACACAGAAGATAAAAAAGTGGCGACTGCTGTGGAGAAAGTACTGCCAAAGATAGCCCAAGCAATTGAGAAAGCATCAGAGAGATTCATAGATGGAGGGCGTCTCATTTATTGTGGCGCAGGTACTTCTGGACGCTTAGGGACTTTAGATGCGATAGAGTTAACGCCTACTTATGGCATTCCTGTAGAAAGAGCATTTGGTATCATTGCTGGGAAAAAAGAAGCCATGTTCCATGCGGTGGAAGGGGCTGAAGATTCAAAGGAGTTAGCAATAGAAGATTTACAGGAAGTGAATGTGACTGACAAAGACATTGTTATTGCAATAGCAGCTAGTGGGAGAACTCCTTATGCAATCTCGGCAATTGAGTATGGAAATAAAGTTGGAGCATTGACGATTTCAGTCACTTGTAATGGAAGAAACGAAATGGAGAAATTATCTGATATCGCTATTTCCCCTATCGTAGGACCGGAAGTGATTACTGGTTCTACAAGAATGAAAGCAGGAACAGCGCAGAAAATGATTCTTAATATGCTGTCTACAGGTATCATGATTCGTGCAGGAAAAGTATATGAAAATTTGATGATTCATATGCAACCTACAAATGAGAAGCTGATAGAACGGTCAATTGGAATCATTCAGGAGGTAACAGGAGCACCTTATGAAAAGGCAAAGGAATATTTGCAAAAAGCGGACAAGAATGTAGGAGTAGCGATTGTGATGTTGAAGATGAATATTTCGAAAGAGAGTGCCATCGAGGCTTTGAATCAATACAATGGTCGAGTGGTAGATGTTCTAAAGGAAGAGAAGGGAGGATAATAAACACATGAAACCTAAATTAATCTTATTAAGTCATGGTTTAATGGCCAAAGAAACTTTATCGTCAGCTAGGATGATTCTAGGAGATTTAGCAAACGCTTATGCCATGGAAATGAAGGCGGAGGATGGTTTATCTGGAACAAAAGAAAAGTTAGATGAAGTACTTTCACAAATTGATGAGAACCAAGATATTGTCATCATGACGGATCTCAAAGGTGGTACACCTTGTAATGCAGCAATGATGAGCATGGCGGAGCGTTCTGGGATATATGTATTATCTGGATTAAATCTTGGGATGCTGATTGAAGCTTGTGTATCTTCTATTGAAGATAGTGAGGAATTAGTAGATTATTTGGTCAAGGTGGGGAAAGAAGCGGTGGAGAGGATAGAATTTCCTGTGGATGCTGATGACTGTGAAGAAGAGTGAAGAAGATATTTTTCTAGGATACAGGATGGCGAGCATTGGATTCTTTAAGCGGGTTATCATGAGTAAGATATTCTATGGAAAGGAGGAGGTGATGTAGGTGGCATCTATTATAAAAAAAATAAATCATAACACGCTTTTGATTGAAGAAGGAGGGATTGAAAAAGTCGTCATGGGAAGAGGCATAGGATTTGGAGCTGTACAGCATAGAAGCTTTGATATGGAATTAGCAGATAAGGTGTATGTGCTAGATTTAGAGGAAGAAAGGGAACGTTTTAGGCGGATGAAAGAGAGCAAGTCCCACGTATTGAAGCAATATATATGAAGGATATTTTATCATATTATTAGGGTGTAACTATTCGGTAGGCATGACCTAAACTTAAGAAAATTTTTAGGGAAGTATCCCTGAAAATTCTTATGTTTAGGTCATTTTTTATTGTCACAAGGAGGAAGTGAAATGGGAAAAGTAATTTTTAATGCAGATGACTTTGGCTATAGCGAAGGAGTGAACTATGGAATTGTTGATGCTCATTCAAAGGGAATCTTAACATCAACAACTATCATGGCGAATATGCCTGGATTTGACCATGCTGTCTCTTTAAGTAGAGCGTTTCCAGGCTTAGGAATAGGTGTTCATTTGACATTGACATGCGGGAAACCGTTGCTAAAGAATGTGGACTCATTAACAGAAAATGGAAGTTTCAAAA
>DAIDKD010000275.1 GCA_027451065.1 Bacillaceae bacterium
ACGAAAAATATGCATTTCGATGTTTCCTGTTAAAGTTAAATTTTATAGGCGATGAATATAAAGGCGACAGAAAGCTCTTGATGTCAAATCTGTCAGGTGATTCTTCATTTAAAAGAACAAAAAAGATGGAGGAAGCTTCATGAACAACATAACGAAAGAATCGCTGACCAAGTTAAAAAAGCAATATCAGCTTGGAACAAGGGTACGTTTGATTGAAATGGATGATCCATATTCAAATTTAATTCCAGGAGATGAAGGAACAGTTTCCTTCGTTGATGACATTGGAACAATACACATAAAATGGGATAAAGGAAGTTCACTCGGGATTGTATTTGGAGTCGATAAGTGTCTAATCATCGAAGAATAAAAACACATCCGAATAAGTGTAGATAACGCTTGCTATATAAGGCTTTTAGAGTGATATATGTATGTAACAAAAACACACATACACTCTAAAAGGGGATGATAAAATGTTAAACGCAAAGTTTGGAATTGATTATGTGCTGTAGGATATTATGTGCAGTATTAGTCTGTAACCTATTAATACCAACGGATAGTTGACTATCAACTGCACATAATATAACTTTATTTTTTCCCTAAGGAGTTTAACCATGTCATCAGTGATTTATCTTTTGACCATGACGGAACCGTTTGATTCACAGTTGCTGGCGATGAAGCTTTTTCTAGCGCTTCGCGTTTGGACTTTGAATCGATTTTTGCATAGTGTTCCGTAGTTTTAATATCGCTATGGCCGAGTAAATCACGAATATATATTATATTTACACCAGCTTGAAGCAGATGAACTGCTTTACTATGACGAAAACAATGAGGAGATAATTTATAGGGAATGATTTCAGGGTACTTGCTCCTCGCACCTTTAATATATTTATCAAATAAATATCTTATCCCTGATCTCGTAAAACGTTCATTACTTCTATTGAAAAACAAGGCAGATGAACTTTTCTCAGAGACTAAAAGATTATTCTCAGCCATATAACTTTGTAGCATTTCAGCAGTTCGATTCATTAAGGGAACAATTCTCGTTTTATTTCCCTTTCCGGTAATCCGAATAGTAGCTGGCGTAGATAGCCTCACATCAGAGGCATTTGAATTAATTAACTCTGACACTCTCGCACCGGTATCATATAACAAAGTAAGAAGCATTAAATCTCGTCTACCTTTTGAATTTGATGTGTCGGGCATAGATAGAACCGCTTTAATTCCTTCTGGTGTTAAATACTCGATATTTCTTGAAGGACTCTTTTTTTGAGGAATCGACAGGATTTGCCCACACAATACGAGATGCTCTGGAGCTTCAAGTTGGACATACTTAAAGAAACCATGAATTGCGGCTAATCTTTGATTTCTTGTTGCTATACTGTTGCCTTTTTCATCTTCAATCCAAGTCAAATATCCTTCTATTGTTTTACGGCTGATATTTAACATGGTTATTTTTTCCGGGCTTAATCCCATAGATTGCTGGCAATATTTTAGAAGCTGTGAAAACGTATCACGGTATGAAAGAATTGTATTTTCACTAGCTCCCTTTTCTCCTGGTAGAAAACGAGTTAAATAATTGGTTAGGTGATATGCAAAGTCAGCTGCTTTAATCATAAGCTATCACCTCTGGTATAATGCTGGAATATTTATCATTCATAAGTTCTGTAATTTCTGGATAGACCTCAGCCGTAAGCCTTAAATAATTTGAAGTGGCATTGATTGTTGCGTGACCCATGTAAGTGGATAGTATAGGCAAAAGAACGTTTAAGTCTTTGTCTTCAACTGCCCATTTATTCAATGCATGAACAGCAAATGTGTGACGAATATCATGAACTCTTGCTGTTTCCTGAATCCCACAGGTTTTTAGTACCTTTTTAAAGTATGCACGTAGACAACCTTTATCAATATATCCCCCATCTTTAGCTGGGAAAAAGTAAATACCTGTTTTAAATGACGATAGCACTTCATCATGGTATTTCCTACAAACTTTAATTAATGAGTTTGACATCGGAACAATTCGCTCCGAATTAAATTTTGCATTTTTTATGGTAAGCACCCCATGGTTTAAGTCTACATCTGTGATTTTTAATTGCAAAGCTTCATTAACACGTAAACCACAGCCATACAGAATTCTAAATATTACTGGATACGATAGATGCCTAATATATGCCATTTTACTTGGTCTTATAGAATCAAGAACTGATAATAATTCTAGCATTTCATCATGCGTGAAAATATAGGGAGCAAAAGAAGAACGCACCACTTTCATAGGATGGGGCATAAAAGCAGTATATCCTTGTGCTCTTACAAAGCGTGCAAATTCTCGTATAAGAGAATGTCTGTTATATGCTGACTTATTTGATTCGTGGGCTTTTTTTGAAACAAATGATTCTATAAGATCTTTACTAAGAATAGGTTCATCAATATTTTTAGCAGTCACAAGTTGATCAAATTTTTCCATAAGATAGGCTTCGGTATTATATTTATATCCAAAGCTTCTTTTATATGAAATGAATTGCTTACAAAGTTCTGCAAATACACTATTAAAATGAAGTTGTTTTTCAGATTTATACATGAGGAACCTCCAAAGCACAGCTAAGGAGTTTCTCAAGATCAACTTTCAAATATCGTTTTGTGGTATTGCTATTTGAGTGTCCAAGAACATCTGAAATCACTGTTAGAGAAATATTTTCTTCTAATAGTCTGCTGGCTAAGCTGTGTCGAAGTGTATGCAACCCTGGTCTTTTAGATTCTAGATCAGCTATACCAATCATCTGCATATACTTTTTTACAATTCTATTCATTGGACTTTTCATTGGTGCAAAAGGCGCTCTAGTCCCCAAAAATAGAAAGTCGCTATCTGACTGTGGACGAGAAAATTTAATGTAATCAATAATTGCCAATCCAACATCTTCTAATAAAGGAAGCACAAGGGTTTTTCTAGTTTTGCTTTGCATAACTTCGATAGTGTTCTTATCCCAGCGGAAGCTACTAAGCCTAAGGTTCTGAATGTCTCCGGTTCGTAAGCCAGTTCTAGCTGCTAAGGTTAAAATTGCATAGTCACGCTTTCCCATGATAGTACTTCTATCAATTGAATCGAGTAATTTTTCAACTTCATCATGTGTTAATATGAATGGAACATTACTATCTCGGAAGGTTTTAACTTTTATACATGCGCTTGAAAGGTCTCTGGTGTGATATGCATTTTCATAAGCATACTTCATCATATGAGATAAAATACTAATATGACGACTGGCATGAGATTGACTGTATTTAGATAGAAACGTTGCAAAATTTCTTATTACAGCTTCATCTACTTGAGAAATATCCTGCAAACCACAATCTTCAAAGAAGCCAGCAATATTACGCAGTTGGTTATGGTAAGTTTTTAATGTTATATCAGCTTTATCAAAACTTGTTGATTCATAATAATTCTCAAAAAAATCACTAAAAGAGCTAGGAAAAGTTTTTAGGGGCACTCTCCTTGAAGAAATGTGACCGCTATTTTGGTAATCGAGGAGCATTTGAAGACTTCTTACAACATAATCTCTGTTGGGAATGTGTTTGTTTATGTCAATCCCGTATTCCTCCATAGAAAATGTCTTTAAAAGCTCGTATGACATTTGATTAATCTCTTTCAATGAAGCATATTTTATAAGCTTCCTATAAACTCGATTAAGGTTGTCACGATATTTTTTTGTATACCCTAGATTTAACAAATGTCTTTCTGTTGAAATGATGAGTTCCATAAGATTTAAATCTGTATTTGCCATTGTGTAACCTCCTTCAAAATTTATTCTGGCAAATACATTATGTGCTCATTATTTTACTATTGTCTATAATTTAAAAGGCTTTTAGTATCAGACTGCACATAATATCCTACAGCACATAATCAATCTTATGTGTTGCAGAACATAAGATTGAAATCGAAGTTACAGGGATTACAAGAGAAAAGGCAGCGAAGGTAGCAGCAAAGTTTCTTGAAGGCGAATACATCGAAGGTGGAACATATTACGATGTAAAGAAAGTGAAGGCTCCAGACGGACGGATATGGGAATTTGTTTATGACGGAAGTATTCGGACGCAAGTTAGTCGAAGCGGTA
>DAIDKD010000276.1 GCA_027451065.1 Bacillaceae bacterium
CCAGGGAACAAAATACAAAGGAATAAGGGGATGACACTGCTTGCCATTCCTATTCCCGCTGTAGCCAGCACAGAAATAGATCCTCCTTTTACAGCATAATACTCACTTGTCCAATCATACTTAGGGAATGTAACGTTTAAGAACATTCCTAACACAGAAATGAAAAACGCATATGCTATCGGTATAACAAGTAACTGAATTGCTTCTAAAAAGGATGGGCTCACTGCAAGATAAATGAATACTGTGCTAATAACTGTAATAGGCAAAATAACAGTCAAGTTCACCGCGATTTTTGCACGAAAAATCTCAATCGCCTTTACCGGAACAGAACACATCACCCAAAGATTTTTCCCCTCTAAAGACAAAGAAGCAGACGTAGTAGATGTCATACTGACGAATACCGCAATAACCAAAGGAAGTATCTCCCTTGTCATACTTAAGCCGCTTTGTTGTACGAAAGTATCATAAGAGATAAATTGCAAGAGGATAGCTGCTACGAATAACAAAATCATTCCGATTGATGAATTCAAGGCATAAATGGTACAAGAAAAATATCGGCTGAATTCCCGCTTATACATTGCCACAAAAGGAGAAGATAACTTTAGATTACCTAACTTATACTTAGCTTTTGTACGATGTGAAAATGCAGCGGTATTCAATTTTTTATAGAAAATCGATACAATGGCTGTAAAAACTAATCCAAACAACAAAGATAATGCAGCAAAGGATAAAAAATAAAACCAATCACTATGTTGGACTGCCCTTGACAACATGGCAGCCGGCGGATAAAAACGATTGGCCGATTCACTTATAACGTTGCCAATATCGGCTACTTGCAAATCACTCATGTTTTGACTTTTAAATGAAAACATAACAATAGCAAGGACAGCTACCGTATTCAATACTAGAGAAAAAATATTTTTAAACCGCGACTGTACAGAAACGGCAGTGATAAATGTTCCGATTGTCAGCGCTACAATCATTGGAATAATTGGCGTCAAAAAGAGAGCCAGCAGTAACATTACATAGACACTCATAGTAGGTTGGGCATAGATTCCATAAATAACAATAGCAGGAACACTGACAATCAGATTGATGGCTAAGTTCATTACGTACACCATCGTCAAACGACTTAAAACAACAACTGCACTATTTACTGGCAAGGACATGACCATATCATAGTCACGCAAACCAATGAGTACCCCGGTACTTTTCAAAAAAGTCAGTACGAGCGTCATGCTGAAACCTATGAAAACAGAAAGTGTAGGCAATGCTTCTACTTGTCCTAAATCAGCTAAACTTTTGTAAAACAAACTGCTGTATATAACTAGCAACCCGACAATTGCCGCACCCCCTATTCCAATGGCTAAAGCACGTTGTTTTTCTTTGGTATCGTGTGAATGAAGTAGACGATTGATTCCAAAAAAATTGTATAATTGCATTTTGCACAGAAGTTGGTATTTACCGATCATGCTCAACTACCTCCATAAATACATTTTCGAGGCTACTATCTCCACGTACTTCTTCAACGCTTCCGCTGGCAATCATCTTACCATTTTTGATGATAGTAACTTTATCACAAATTTTTTCTGCTACTTCTAAAACATGAGTGGAAAAGAAAATGGCACTGCCAGAATGACAAAGTTCATCCATGATTTTTTTTAAATGAAATGATGCTTCTGGATCAAGACCAACAAATGGTTCATCTAACACCAATAATTTAGGTTGATGAAGAAACGCACCAATTAATGCAATCTTCTGCTTCATTCCGTGAGAATAGGAACTTATTAGGTTCCCCAGACTATCAGACATCCCAAAAAGACTAGCATACTTATTAATTCTTTCTTCCCTCTCTGGGAAAGGGACAGAAAACATATCGCTCATGTAATTAAGGTATTGGATGCCGGTAACATAGTCATATAGGTCTGGATTATCAGGAATATAAGCAGTTAGAGATTTGCACACGACAGGTTCTTTTTTTACTGAATGACCCGAAATGAAAATATCACCATCTTTAAAGTCCATGATCCCAACAACAGCACGAATGGTCGTTGTTTTCCCCGCACCATTTGGCCCGATAAAACCATGTATTTCTCCCGATTGTATAGATATGTTCAGGTTATCAACTGCCTTTTTTCCATCAGCATATATTTTAGAATAGTTTTTAATTTCAAGTATGTTCTTCTCCATCATGAAGCCTCCTATTTTTTATATTTGCGAATAAATGCCCAGTACATCAAAGCAGGTACAGGCGTAAAAAGAAGAATCATATACTTGCTCGTCATCATGCCCGCACCAGTTGCACCAAAATGAAGCGGAACTTCATCTGGTAAGAAAAATAAAGCAACGCTTAACATGACTAGTGTAACGACTGTCATCATCAACATAGCTTTCCATATTTTTGTCATGATTCGACCTCCTTTCGAAAATATTATTATCATTTTGATAATAATATCATAGTGATAATAAAAAGTCTAGAGATAGCCCTCCCCTTTCTCGCGAAAAATGGGAGGGCTATACATACATTATATTTGTTCTGGAGGAGAAGTAATCATTCCTATCGTCCGCAGTTTCCTATCTTTTGCTGGCTTGTTATCTTTCAACGGTACGATAATTTTAGATACCTCTGTCATGGCAGCAAGTAATTCCTCGTCGGTTGCATAAATAGGTATCAGGGAAAATCCAGATTGGTCCTCTTTTATATTTATATCAGGCTTATTACAATAATCTTGAAACAATTTTAAAAATCCTAGCATATATTGTGTGAAAAGCTGCATATAGGCTTCGCCAGAATTACTGTCTAACAGTTCTGTTGAAATTGATTGTAAGTCCACTGCAAGACTGTACGTTTTTTCCACAGCTCCCCGAACTTGATTATGCTCAACAATTTCGAGAATGCCGTCAGCAGTCATTCGCTTTAAATAACGGTACAAGGTTGCCTGTGGTATATCATGATACGTTTCAGTCAGATGCTTTGCGGTTGTCTTACCACGTAAAGATATTTCCAGTAGTAATTTACATTTTATCGGATTGGTCACGCAATCCATGATTTTATTTTCCATATTATATCCTCCAAAGTACTCTGTGTTATGATAATATTATCACTTTGGGAATGAATTCTCAATGAAGACACTTACAGTTTCCTTTAGCTCATCACTGAACTCTTCAAGGTCTTCAAAGCTAATCGCACCATCACTTATGAAAGTATCTACTATACCCAACCTTTGATAGTATAATCTTTTGCTATTTGATTAACCCATTTACAGAAATTGAACAGCTCTTTCGGAATTAACCTTAAAGCCGACAGCGATAATCATTTCCTAGGAATAGTGGTTCGTAGTTATCCGAATTTTTCGGATAACTGCTTCCATATGATTGATTTCATAGTCTTTACCTATCCTTTCCTCACGATATCTCCAACAATACCTTGAGTAGAGCCATAGCGCATGATATAATATTTACGCTACAATTTCCACTTAGCAGTTGTCAGCTAGAGGAGTGGCGTAATACGTTTGCCAACATGGCGCCACTTCTCTTATTTTTTGTTTAGAGCATGAATACCGTCGCGTAAACCTTGTGGACGCGATACATTTTTTTGCTTGCAATAATCATCAAGCATGCAGGTATGAAGCGATAAAATAAGAGTCGTAAAAGTGAGCAGAAATAAACATGGGTTATATGCCATCTTTAATTCTTTTAGAGCATCATCTTTTATATTATCTGATTTTATAAAACATTTAAAAAATTCTCCTTAAGTAAGGAGATTTTTCTGACATATTATTTCAATTACATAACAAAAATCAATGTTAAATATATGATAAAGCAAAATCTAATGAAAAAATAAGATGATTCCATTTGTTCATTAGATTCTGTATTTTCATACTGCTAAAAATTTTGATGGATAAATAAGTAAAATATCAAATAAGGTTTATCTTAATATCATGTTCATCTAAGAAATCTAAAAATTCCTGGTAGATTTCATCCATATTAACAAGTGAAAAAAAGTTCACAAGATTAGATAAATATTCTTTGTCAAATTTACCATTTTGTAATTTGTAACTAGCAATTTGATTAATTATTTTTGCAAAT
>DAIDKD010000277.1 GCA_027451065.1 Bacillaceae bacterium
ATTTGAAGGACACATAGATTATATCGTAAATCACGGTAGCTATACGACACGATGGGATATTCTAATGAGTGGAGGAGATTGGATTGACGAAGAAACTGCCTCTCCTGGTCCAATCTTTAAGTTCGAAGATGTTGGTCTTCGCAATCTTGGGATTAAAGATTTATATTTACCAGATTTTGTAAGTGTTGGAAGTAATATAAATATCACAGCAGAAGTAAAGGAATATAACGAAAGTGAAGGGGTCTTCTATCTCGAACCGATATCCATCAAGAAAAGATAATCTCTGAAAAACAATCACAAAGCCTATACCTTAAAGGATGAGCTAACCCAAGTTATAGGGGTATTGATGCTGAGGAGCATAAGTATGACTATAAGAAGTCTGAGGTAGAGAACAACATCACTGTACTTAAGCAGAAGTATGTTTCGTTCACTACTAACTATGAATTATTGAAACATACAAGTGAAGATTACTCTATGCACACTGGTTGAGACTGTAAAATTTTTACAGTCTCAATGCTTTCTTATTAGGGAACCGCCAATATTTACCGAAATATTGTACACTAAGCAAAAATCGACATAAAAAAGTCAAATAATTGTACGTTAAGAAATTTGGCTTATGTTATATATTAATTTTCATTTAAAGTTCTTAGTGAATTCGTAGATAATCTATTTGAATCAAATTTATATTCTCTTTATCATGAAGAGAGCATGCGCAAGGAAAGGGTGAGGTCATGGGAACGATTATACTAATCATAGCATTAATAATTGAACTTATATTTGCAGTATATTGTATTCGATTAAAATCAAATCAGAAAAAAATAAGAAGCGCTATTTGTATCATTGCTTTTGGAGTATTTGTTATCTTTACATCAGTATCAATAATCGAGTGGAGTTTTCGTTGGTGGGCAATTGCAGCTTTACTATTGATATGGGCAGTGCTTGGGGCAATTACGCTGATAAAAAATAAGGCAGATAAGAAAGAGTATAAAACTTTCCGAATCATAAGAAAGGCAATCATCAGCATGGTAGTTATCATACTAGTCCTTTCGCCCGCCCTTATTTTTCCTCAGTACAAAGAACTTGAAGTAACTGGAACGAGTCTTGTCGAAACTGCATCATATACATATGTCGATGATAGTAGGCTAGAGACCTATACTAGCAAAGGTGAGAACCGAAAATTGAATGTTCAATTTTGGTATCCCGACGATACTAATTTGATAGAGAGTAGCGTGTATCCTCTTGTTGTCTTTTCACATGGAGGAACAGGAATTAAATCAAGCAACGAATCACTTTACCGGGAATTAGCAAGCCATGGGTATGTGGTGTGTTCTATTGATCATACGTATCAAAGTTTATACACGAAGGATGAAAATGGGAAAATAACATTTATCAGTATGGAATTTATGAACGACATTTCAGAAGAAGATGCTTCTGAAAATCGAGAAAAAAGTTATCATTCTTATAAAAAATGGATGGAAATTCGTACAAGTGACATAGACTTTGTTATTGATACAATCATTGCTAATTCTAATGACAGTACGACTGAAGAAAGGCTATACCAATTAGTAGATACAACAAAAATTGGAGTACTGGGGCATTCATTAGGTGGGTCAGCTGCATTGGGAATAGGGAGATCTCGTGACGATGTTAGCGCGGTAATTGCATTGGAATCACCGTTTTTGTGTGATATAGAAGGAGTAGAAAATGGTGAGTTTGTTTTTAATAGTGACCCGTATCCAATACCTGTACTTCATATATATTCTGATAGTTCATGGGAGCACCTTGACGAATGGCCACAATATGCGAAGAATGCAGAACTTTTATCGGACACTGAGGAAATTGTCTATAATGTTTATATGCAAGGTACAGGACATTTTTCACTAACAGATTTATCTTTGACAAGCCCATTTTTCACTCGTATTTTTAACGCTCAGGAGACCACAATGGATGCAGAATACTGTTTGGAGAAGATAAATAAAATATGCCTTGAGTTTTTTGACTGTTACTTAAAAGGGGAAACGGAATTTGTATCAGAAGGTATAGTAGTTTTTAATAACTAAATGAATGTTAGCTAATCAAAAGGTCGGGAAGAAAAGAGCACTAGATAAGGTTGACGGTACAAATCGTGAAAGTGCAAAAAGAGACATATTTTTCTTCTTATTTATACGGTGTGATTTTCTTTTCAATGATATAATTATTTTAATAGCCTCTTGTCATTTTCAGAAAGTTCTCTCATCAAGTTTTCAAAATACATGGTATATAGTTGGAACAAATTGTATATTTAAAAAGAATATTAGTATAGAAAAGAAATAAAGGAAATGAAGTCTTGAAATCGAATTTATAATTTATTATCCTAGTACCAAAGATAAAAAAATGATGCTAAGGGCATATAGTTAATTGCATAATTAATTTATAACATAACAGTTAGTATGTATTTCACGTATACGAATAAGGTATTGATTACTTATTCAATAAATTGATTATAGTTTATTTTAATGGAGGGGTTTTATGAAGATTCATGAGTTAGATATAGAAAATTTTCATGGGTTTGAAAAGAGATACATAAATTTTTCAGAGCAGTTCACTGTTCTTGTAGGAGATAATGGTACAGGGAAAACAGGCATCTTAGATGCTTTAGCTGTGGCTCTAGGTTCTTTTTTAAGTGGACTGGACGGTGTTCAGTCTAGACACATTAGGAGAGATGAATATTTCCGGAAAATATATGTCCATGGTGGGTTATCAGATGTTCAAATGCAATTTCCTGTGAAGATTACAAGTAAAGGTAGTATAGGGGATAAAGATTTAGAGTGGTCAAGGTCTGTAAATAGTCAAAATGGTTCAACTACTAGTAAGGAGGCAAAATCTATAATTGAATATGCCTCAACATTACAAAAAGAGGTAAGTGCTGGGAAGGCAGTGATACTTCCTGTTATTTCTTATTATGGGACGGGAAGGCTATGGCTGCAAAAAAAAGAAAAGAACATAAACACAAAAAATAATAGGCTTGAGGGCTACTTGCACTGTCTAGACACCGCTTCTAATGAAAAACATTTTTTTCGCTGGATGGAGAAAATGACTTATATTGAGTTGCAGAGAAAAGAAACGCCCCCAGTTCTTAAAGCTGTTCGACATGCAATTTCACTTTGCATGAGAAAGTGGAAGACAATTGAGTTTGATGTGGATTCTCAAGAACTAAGGGCAATTGATGATAATAATATGGCTATTCCATTTAATTTACTTAGTGATGGAATACGTAATACCATAGGGTTAGTTGCAGATTTGGCTCATCGGATGGCACAGCTAAATCCTGCTTTAGAAGAAGCGGTAATAGAAGAAACACCGGGTGTTGTTTTAATTGATGAACTGGATTTACATTTACATCCGAGCTGGCAACGTAGAATTGTGGAGGATTTGAAAAGAACATTCCCTAAAGTGCAATTTATTGCAACTACACACTCTCCCTTTATTATTCAATCTCTTGAGGAAGGTGAACTTCGACGCCTTCATAGCGAAGATGATGATGAAGTTGTCAGTGGAGAAGAGTTTGTAAGCAGAAGTATCGAGGATATATCTGAAATCGTCATGGAAGTTCCAAATGTTCAAAGAAGTGAAAAACTTACTAGAATGTATGAAGTAGCTCAGGAATACTATACTCTTCTACAAAAAGGGAGAAAAAATACCGATCAAGAGGTAGAGAAACTAAAACAACAATTGGATGAATTAGAGGCCTTATATAGTGATGATGTAGCTTACTATGCTTTCCTGAAAATGGAGAAGAGGGAGGCAGCGGGACTGGGGAAAAAACATGAGACCAATTGACAAGGGAGAGCAGCCGCAGGAATTTAGTAAGTATCAACAAGCAAAAGGGTATTTAATTGTGAGACTAGGTGATTTTTGCTCATATTGCGAGAGACCGTTGATTAGCGCAGCTGTAGAACATATACAACCGAAATCTAAAGAGCCTAGTTTAGAACGAAGTTGGGATAATTTTTTATTAGCTTGTACAAACTGCAATTCTATTAAGAGTGATAAAGAGATTCATTTAGATGACTATTATTGGCCCGATAAAGATAATACTTTTAGGGCAT
>DAIDKD010000278.1 GCA_027451065.1 Bacillaceae bacterium
ATTAGTATCGTTTTACTCAATGTAATTCCCCCTTACATACAGAATGGACAAAATCTTCATTATTGGAAACAACAATTACTTCTCTGGTAACTTAAACTTAGAAAGTATAACTTTCATTAGATTTATTTGTAGCAATTTCTTTATTATTAAATATCCAACTACAGCCCCAAGGGTATTTGCAATAAGATCATTCATATCTGTACTTCTGCCACTTCCTAAAGTAGTCCTAATAATTAGCTGTACAATCTCTAATGACAGACTAAGGAAGAAACCTTGCTTAGCTATTTTTTTTACTGAATCAACATCACTATTTAATAATGGTACATACATTCCGAACGGTATTAGCATAATTATATTTAGAAGAAACGTTGTTACATCAATCGTTAAGACAGGTATAAAATTGATTGTTTTATACCACGGTGTAAGATTAGCATATATTCCAATATTAACATCAATTGGAAAGAATACTAAATGAATGATACTTAACAGATAAACACCAAACGTCATTAATAAAAGATATTGTAAAACACTGTATTTCTTTTCTTTAAACTTAGGCACCAAAAATAAAGTCAATAAATAGATAGTAAATGTCGGTATAAGAATATACCATGAATTGATTGTAAACATGATTGAATCTTTCAAACTATTCCCCTCCAATTTTTTTATTCCTGAAAGAACAGGGTTGCACCCACTATAATAAAGTGAAACTTTTGCCAGCGGGAGTCTTACGGCACAATGCGAGTTAAATTGCTTAAGCGAATGTTCTTATTTTATCTGTTAATGTTAAAGATTCTTTAAAGATTGACTAAAGATTCCCTTAATTTAAAAACGATAAAGAATGTAAATCCAATATAGTGTTTCTTCTAAGATTGATACTTGTTTTGGATGGTTACACTACCATGAAATACATCACAAAAGAGACCACCCAAAAAAAGTCAAAATCAACTCCTTCAGATAGCCTCTCTCGCCCTATAACTCAAGCTCTCCCATGCGCAGTAATTCCACAACCGCTTGTGCGCGCCCCTTCACTCCAAGCTTCTGCATGGCATTTGAGATATGATTTCTTACCGTCTTTTCACTAATAAATAACTCACTAGCAATCTCTCTCGTTGTTTTGTCTTGGACCAATAGTTCAAATACTTCTTTCTCTCTTTTTGTCAACAATGGCTTTGACTGAAAGCTCTTCCCTTCCAAAGAATTAACCTCCTTGCATCAGCTTGAGCTACATGTTCGGATGGGGTGTATATTTAGTCTCTTTAGTATATGTTTTTATTTTATTTGTTGTGAACTTCATTTCTGCAAAATTTTCAAGCACTGTGTAAGCACAAGTTCGTTATCGACAATCACGACACAAAGCTTTTTTCTCGTTCGTGTGACGATTTGAAAAAGTGCTTTTGTTAGGTTATAGCGTGGTGCTTCCAGAGAGGTCTGAGCGACAAGCTTCCCATTTTGGTCGTAGTAAAAGCGACTGTCCAACATCGCAATCACATGATCGTACTCTTGACCAATAACTCCATACGCAGTGTCTTCCAGCTTGTCTCGGTAATTATTCTGCAAATAATGTATTGCTTTCCAACCTTGCTTTGTAAACATATCTACATATCCTACAGCGGCATCCATGTTTGAGAAATATTGAACATGAACATTCTCATATTCAATATTCGGATTCTTTTTCGGTAGATGAAATAGATTTTTGATAAACGCCCCTATCTCTTTGCTGACCCTAATATTTTCAGTTAATTTGAAAATATGGGGTGAAATTTGATTTGTAATATATTGAGGAATGTTTCGCTGTATTTCACCATCGGAAAGGCATTGCTCTGGGTCATAGGAAAAAATACATTTCGCATATGTATTCTTCATACTATTTAAAAGCTTATCTACTTGGCCTTTAAACATTCTCTGTGCTTCATCAATAACGATAAGGTCATAGTTACTCAAATCATATGTTTCATAATCTTTGATTGGTGCAATGAACCATCCATCATGCTTACGAAGTTTACGGTGACCTTCATTAAGATTTCCACAGTGAAAGATGAGCGTATTCTTCGTATGATGTATGTATCCTTTGGCAATATCATATGTCAGTAAGGTTTTCCCTGTTCCCGCAGACCCCTGAATTGAAATGAAGCAAGGGCCTGTTTCGGAACTTAACTTCAATATATCTCTTTTGATATCTTTTTGATGATTGGTTAAAAAATATCGTCCTTCTATAAAAGCCTCCGTCGCATTAAAAGGAGAAACTAAATAATTAGATGGATCGAATAATTTGTTTATATCTTCAACTTGCATCAACACTTGCTCTCTTAATACAGAAATTAGCAAAGAAAAATTTGTTTCTACCAATAGATTGTGGTCATTTAAACAAAATAATTTTTTATCCTCAGCAACGTAAGTAAAGCTATACAATTTTTTCTCTAAAAAACTCAGGTAATACTGATTTTCAATAAGTTGCTCTTCCATTCTCTTTCCAGTATTCTCTCTTTTCAGTTCAATGTTTACAATGCTTTCTTTCCCGAATCTTAATAAATCAAACTCCTTGCTGATTTGATGGATAGTGTATCCTAAGTAGAACCCGTTACAAATATCTATTTGTTCTAGATGAATTTGTAATTGACTTACGAAAGATTCCATATCCGTTAGTTCATCTTTTTTCATTTTTACACCGAAATTATTCAAGTACAAACCTAAAGTTGAAGATAGTAAATCATTTTTTGCGTGAATGACAGATACTAAATTTGCTGATTTCAAAGTATGGCCTCCCTTTACAAGGATACTTCTATTTAATTATTCCTCAAAAAAATTATATCATGCTCATTCTCTCCTTGAGTATATATATGCAAAAAAGCCGCTCTAAATCGAACGACTCCTCAACTTCCATTTCTTCATCAAAACCCCATGAGTTGGAGAGAATAACAATGCTAGTAAAAATAGCATTCCTGATACTGCCACCATACTCCCTGCAATAGACGAATCAAGAATAAATGCTATGTAGTACCCTATCACTGCACTTAGGCTACCTACTAACATACTAATGCCTATCATTACACTTAGCCTCTCTGTTAATAAATATGCTGTGGAAGCAGGAACCACCAGCATCCCGACTACCAAAATGGCTCCGACACTTTCAAAAGAAGCCACTGTCACTAGAGATACGAGTGCCATTAATAAATAATGAAAAAATACAACTGGAATTCCTATCGCCGCTGCCATGACTGGATCAAATGAACATATTTTAAATTGCTTATAAAATACCCCGATAACAATAAGACTCAGTAGAAAAACTGAACCTACTTGCCAAACAGCCCGTGGACCAAGATGAACACCACCGATTGATAAAGTATTCCAAGGAGTAAAAGCAATCTCCCCATGTAAAATACAATCTAAATCAATTCCTATTTGACGAGCATTCATGCTAACCATGATTACCCCTATCGAAAACAGTGCTGTATAAACAATTCCGATAGAAGCATCAGATTGTACACCTTTTTGATGAAAGGTCTGGATGAGAAATACAGTGAACAATCCTACCAATGACGCTGCGACCATCATCAAAAAAGAATCACGCCCACCAATGAAAAAGGCAATAGCAATTCCAGGTAAGATTGAATGACTGATGG
Source organism: Bacillaceae bacterium (assembly GCA_027451065.1). Lineage (GTDB taxonomy): Bacteria > Bacillota > Bacilli > Bacillales > Bacillaceae_G > DAIDKD01. The sequence continues at coordinate 3,621 of DAIDKD010000278.1, forward strand.
CATCTCCAATCATTGCCATTTTTCGTAGCACCAAAAAGCACCCAACTAAACTACAGGCACATGCTACCAGTATGCCAACAAGAATAATCCAAAAATCGTTCATAAGCCATTCTCCTCTTTCAATACTTCTCTTCTCACTGTCATCCTTAATAATTTCTTAGCAATGATACCTCGTTTGGGAGCGAATAAAAGAGAGAAGATGAAGAATCCCGTTGCAACAAGAACGATAACCGGACCAGTAGGCAACCCTCTAACTGTGATTCCAATCAGACTGCCTATCAGGCCGCTGAACATGCCAAATGCTCCTGAAATAACAATCATCATGTGTAACTTATCCGTCCAATACCTTGCTGCAACTGCTGGCGTAATTAACAATGCCACCATTAACACGACACCAACTACTTGAATCCCAATAACAACAGCTACTACAATGAGAAACATCATAAATTGATCCAAGAAAG
>DAIDKD010000279.1 GCA_027451065.1 Bacillaceae bacterium
AGCTCTTGTCGGTACATTATTTACTTATGGAATGACCGCAGTAGGTGCAGGGCTAGTTTTCTTTTTTAAGACAATAAAAAATGATATTTTAAGCCTAATGTTAGGCTTTGCTTCTGGAGTAATGATCGCAGCAAGCTTTTGGTCTTTACTCGCTCCAGCTATTGAAAAAGCCGAAGAAAATGGAGGGGTTCCTTGGCTGGTAGTTAGTATTGGATTTGGTTTAGGAGGAGTATTCCTTTATGTTGCTGATAAAATAATCCCGCATATGCACTTTGGCCCAAATAATGAGGTAGAAGGGGTTCCGAGTCATTTGAAAAGAACGATATTACTTGTGTTTGCGATTACCCTCCACAACATTCCAGAGGGATTAGCTGTCGGTGTAGCATTTGGTGCGGCAGCTCAAGTAACTGGTGATACAACTGCAGCTGCTTTAGCCGCGATTCCGTTGGCTTTAGGTATCGGGATTCAAAACTTCCCAGAAGGAGCAGCAGTATCCATTCCTTTAAGACAAGAGGGGTTAAGTCGTCGGAAAGCATTTTTATATGGGCAAGCTTCAGGTCTTGTTGAACCGATAGCAGGGGTTTTAGGAGCTATCTTAGTTACACGAATGACAACGATTTTGCCTTATGCTTTAGCTTTTGCGGCAGGGGCGATGATTTATGTTGTAGTAGAGGAATTAATTCCTGAAGCACAGCAAACTTTATCAAGCAAAAAGCACTTTGCTACATTAGGTGTGATGGTTGGTTTTATGGTAATGATGATATTAGATGTAGCTTTAGGATAGGGAATATAATGTAAAAAGTAAGAGCCGGTTGTTATGGACCGACTCTTTTTTTGATTTTCTATACAAGAAAAAGCTAGGATTGTCTAAAAAGTCATTTTACTCTCCATGATATAGAAAGAGTCAACTACAATGAAAAGCTTGATTCCATCGCTCTTCATTGTAGTTGACTCTTTCGGCAGGCTGTCTGAAAGAGTTGTATTTTCCCTTTTTAGACATCCTGAGCTACAAAACCGTATGTAAGTTATTGCTAAAAGCATGAAAATATAGTATAGTAATTAAGTCACATTAATTTACTTTAAAAGTGTGCATAACTATCTATTTTTATTTTACAACAAAACTTACTCTTCGTCAACTATTTTTCATTACTTTTTTTAAGGGGTGCATTTTATGAACACAGAATTTGGTACAGAGCAGAAGAGATTAGACAGTGTGATAGAAACAATCACACAGCAAATCAGTAAAGTGGAAAAGGAAGCGGATCGACATCGAAAAGAGGTAATCCATACTCGGAAATACTTTTGGGATGATGTGAAAGTGAACACAGATACTTTTGATGATTATCTTGAAACGATTATTGCTCTAAGACAACAGACCCAATCTTTATCTACAAGCCAAGGAATGCACAGACATGCCTACAATCGACTTTCCACATTGCGACGTATGCACGATGTACCGTATTTTGGTCGTATTGATTTTGTAGAAGAAGGGACGTCAACTACAGAAAAAATCTACGTTGGTATCGCAACACTCATGGATGAAAGTGGTGAAAATATATTAATCTACGATTGGCGTGCACCAATTTCAAGTATTTACTACGATTGTTCTCCTGGGCCCGCTACCTACGATACACCAGAAGGAGTAATTCATGGGAAGTTAGAGCAAAAGTGGCAATATATTATTCGTGATGGGAAAATCGAATCAATGTTTGATACAACGATTACTATCGGAGACGAGATATTACAGCAAGTGCTTGGCAAAGGCACCGATAAACATCTGCACAGCATTGTGGCTACCATTCAACAGGAACAAAATCAAATTATCCGCTATGACCGTGGAAGATTGCTCATTGTTCAGGGGGTTGCTGGTAGTGGGAAAACATCAGCCGCTTTGCAACGAATTGCTTACTTATTATACAAATACAGAGATTGGATAAAAGCTGATCAAATTATTTTGTTTTCACCAAATGAAATGTTTAATAACTATGTATCTAGAGTATTGCCGGAGCTTGGCGAAGAAAATATGCAGCAAGTTACTTTTCAGGAATACTTGAATCATCGATTAGGTAAAGAATTTCAAGTGGAAGATCCATATGAGCAATTGGAATATGTATTGACTGCCTCAGATTCTCCTTCTTATGAAACCAGAGTTGTCGGTATTCGGTTTAAGGCATCAACTTTATTTTTTGAAGGAATGAAAGCATATGGAAAATCGCTAGAGTCATCAGGTATGATTTTTAAAGGGATTAAATTCAGAGGAAAAGTAATTGTTTCTGCAAGAGAAATTACTGAAAGATTTTATAGTAAGGACACGACAATTCGCTTGTATGGCAGACTTGAAAAGTTGACAGATTGGTTAAACGAGCAAATAAATGTAGTTGAAAAACGCGAACTAATGAAACCCTGGGTACAAGAGGAAGTAGACTTACTCAGCAAAGAGGATTATCAGAAGGCTTATGATTATTTAGCGAAAAAGAGTGGATTTACAGAGGAATCATTTGATGATTATGAAAGAGAGAACAGAGTGCTCAGAAGAATGATTGTCCGTCGGAAATTAAAACCGATCCGGAAGCAGATTGAAAGACTCCGCTATGTTGATATGAAAGGAATATATAAGCAGTTTTTTGCTGACCCTATAAATATTCATACATGGATTGATGGTGATGTACCGAAGAAATGGAAAGACATTTGTCTGTTGACCACAAAGATGTTAGAAGAAGGGAAGTTGTATTATGAAGACGCCACTCCTTTTTTACTTCTAAAGGAATTGATTCAAGGATTTCAGACAAATACGGCGATTAAACATGTACTCATTGATGAAGCACAGGATTATTCATCCTTTCAATTCGAATTTTTGAAACGGCTATTTCCTGCTGCGAAGATGACGGTGCTAGGAGACTTCAATCAAGGAATATTCGCTCATGCTAGTGAAACAGATGACTTTCAGATGCTTGAGGGATTATATGGAACGGATGAAACAGATGTGATCCATTTAACCCGTAGTTATCGATCTACAAAACCAATTGTTGAATTTACACGGGAACTGATACAAGGTGGGAAAGAAGATATCCAAGCTTTTGAACGAGCGGGTGAGAAGCCTGTGTTGATACAAGTCGCTACCCGCACAGAATTACATCGCGCTATCACTTCCAAAGTTGCTGAATTACGAAATGAGCAGTTCCGTACGATTGCGATTATTTGTAAATCGGCTGCAGAAAGTCGCCTTGCATATGAAGGGTTGGGTAGCATTGAAGAAGTAAAGCTTGTGAAAAGTAATTCGGCTGAATATGAGCAAGGTGTTGTTATTCTCCCAGCATACTTGGCAAAAGGCATTGAATTCGATGCAGTGATTATTTATGATGCATCAGCAGAAGTGTATGGTAATGAGAGTCAACGAAAATTATTTTACACTGCCTGCACGCGGGCTATGCATCATCTGCAACTATACAGTTTAGGTGATTCGAGCCCTTTTTTACTTCATATTACGCAGAATAGTTTCGTTCAAAAGCTATATTGATTTTGCAAATGGACTTGTCTACGGGTGCATGGAAATAGGCGTTTTTCAGTCTGTTTTCCACACAACCCGTAGACAAGCATACAAACACAACAATAGCTAAAACATTTACTATAAGTAAAGGAGGGAACGCTATGGTTGAGATAATTTTTATTTTGCAAGTGGTGACTGTTGTAATTATCATACTTATTATACTTTTGTTTATGTTGCATCCGAAAAGCAAGCCGATGGAAAAGAACACTACTTTAGCTGAAGGGGTATTCATTGCTGTTGTAGCTGCTGAGCAAATTTATCCAGGATCTGGACGTGGTGAAGAGAAGAAAGCATATGTGATTGAGTTTTTAGTGGCAAAAGGTTATGTAGATAGTATCGACAAGGAAGTCGAGATTCTCATTGAGGACGCTGTTCACAGTTTGAAAAATAGGAGCATTTCATAATTTGGTTGAAAAATATGATTGAGGATGAAGAAAAAAGTGTATAGTGAATTTTTTGTCTTTTCAGACAATTCTCTTTACATTGTGAGAAAAAGGATGTATAGTATAAAAAATCTCAATCATGAA
>DAIDKD010000280.1 GCA_027451065.1 Bacillaceae bacterium
GGAATTATTACTGAAGATGTTGAGATACTAATGGATTTATATACGAGGCAATGTGCCATTGAAGTCAATTGTGTAGAATTGGCAAGAATCGGATTGATTTTTGCTTTAGATGGGTGGGATCCAGAGTTAGAAAAACAAGTAATACCTGAAAAAATTGCCCAGATTTGCAATACTTTCATGGTTACTTGCGGCATGTACGATGCATCTGGAGAATTTGCCATTAAAGTAGGAATTCCGGGCAAAAGTGGCGTATCTGGAGGCGTGATGGGAGCAGTGCCAAGACGATTTGGAATTGGCGTTTACGGTCCTGCATTAGATAAAAAAGGAAATAGTATTGGAGGTATCAAGCTATTAGAGTTGTTATCACAAAAATATAATTTGAGCATTTTCTAAAAGAAAATATAAGTTGGTCTAGCTCCAGCGCCTAGCTTCCCGTCATAAAAAGGCTGAAAGTCATCCCCTTGTGGGATAACCTTCCCACCGTAAAGTACCTAAAGGTATCACGACCTAGCTCAAAAAGCGACTTTAGGTGTGCACTGAACACAGCATAAGTGTAACATCAGCTCTGTCTAAAGCCAATCGCTGTGTTTTCTTTAAAGAACATTTTTCGAAGGAAGCTGTTCAAGGCGCTTGCGCTTTTCTTAATTTGAAAGTGGGGAAAAGAAATGAAAATTGTATCATGGAATGTAAATGGAATCAGAGCATGTGTCAAAAAAGGATTTTTAGACTATTTCCATCAAAAAGATGCAGATATCTTTTGTATACAGGAAACAAAACTTCAAGAAGGGCAAATTGAGTTGCATCTTGAGGGATATTATCAGTATTGGAATTATGCAGAGAGAAAGGGTTATTCAGGAACAGCCGTTTTTACAAAAGAGAAACCTCTCTCTGCAAAATACGGAATTGGCGTAGAAGCGTATGATGTGGAAGGACGGGCCATCACATTAGAGTTTGAGCATTTTTATTTGGTCAATGTTTATGTACCAAATTCACAACGGGATTTAGCGCGACTTCCGTTTCGTTTGCAATGGGAGGAACATATTCGAAATTACTTGATTGAGTTAGGAAAGGAGAAGCCAATTATTTTCTGTGGCGATTTAAATGTGGCCCATGAAGAAATCGATTTAAAAAACTCAAAGTCAAATAAAGGGAATTCAGGATTTACAGACGAAGAGCGTGGCAAAATGACTGAACTTTTGAACGCAGGTTTCGTTGACACTTTTCGTTATTTTTATCCAAACCAAGAAGGTGCTTATACTTGGTGGTCTTATATGAACAAAGTGAGAGAAAGAAACATTGGGTGGCGGATTGATTATTTCATCGTATCAAAAGAAATGATGAATCGAATAACCAATGTTCATATTGATTCCAAAGTGCTTGGTAGTGATCATTGTCCGGTTAGTATTGAGATCAAATAAGTTAATAGAGGATTTTTTCAGAATCTAGGAAGGGCTGTCACAATAGAGTGACTAACTTATAACCGAACTGTCTAATTAACCAATGCATCTAATAAAAGGGTAGACAGTTCGGTATGCAGAGTAAAATAGGCAGTAATTATCCCTGTAATTCAAATTGCTTCGAATACAGTTGAGCATAAGCTCCATTGCTTGAAAGTAATGACGAGTGTGTACCTTCTTCAGTAATGCCTTCCTCTGTTAGAACGATAATCCGTTGAGCATTACGGATAGTAGAAAGGCGATGAGCAATAACGATCGTTGTTCTCCCTTTTGCCAATGCTTCCAAAGATTTCTTTACAATATTCTCACTTTCGTTATCTAGGGCACTGGTTGCCTCATCAAAAATGAGAATAGGTGGATTTTTTAAGAAGACACGAGCGATACTTAAACGCTGTTTTTGACCGCCAGACAGCCTGACACCTCGTTGACCAATCTCAGAATAGTAACCATTGGGCAAACTCATAATAAACTCATGAGCATTGGCTTGTTTAGCAGCCGCAATAATTTTTTCATCACTAGCTAATGGATTCCCATAACGGATATTCTCTATGACAGTACCGTCAAAAAGGTAAACATCCTGTTGTACAACCCCAATATTTTTTCTTAAAGTAAGTAAATCCAAATCACGAACATTCATCTCGTCTATTAGTAATTCGCCAGCGGTTACATCATAAAAGCGTGGGATAAGGGAACATAAGGTGGTCTTCCCGATACCAGAAGGGCCTACTAATGCAACATATTCACCAGGCTCTATACGAAGGGATAAGTTTTCAAAGACGTTGTTTAAATGGTCTTCGTAATGGAAGGAAACCTGCCTGAATTCAATTTTTCCAAATACTTCTGGCAATTTCTTTGCATGGGGTTTATTTTCAATTGCTGGCTTCAAATTCATGATTTCCATAAAACGTTGAAAACCTGTGATTCCTTCTTGAAGTTGTGTGCTCATCCATGCTAAATTTTGAATTGGTTGAAGAATAAAACCAACATACAGGATAAAGGCAAGCAAATCTGCTAAATCTAGCGTTTGATTGGCAATACGGACACTTCCAAAGATGATTACTGTAACATTAATCAGTTGAATAATTGATTGAAAACCGTTATAAAATAGTGCCTCAGCTTTATATGTTTTCTTACGGCTTTCAAGGAAACGATTATTTTCATGATTGAATTTTTCTATTTCTATTGACTCGTTAGCAAAGGATTTTACGACACGAACTCCAGCTAGACTATCTTCTGCCTGAGTGTTTATATTAGCAATTCTTTCTTTATTTTTTTTCATTGCTTCATTTAGTTTTTTATTAAAGTACAAAGAGAACACTGCTAAAAATGGTAAGAAACAGAAGATGATAATAGTTAACGGAGCATTGATATTGAACATGATGAGAAACGCTCCGATAATACGTACAAGGTAGTTAACGTAATCTTCTGGTCCATGATGATATAGCTCAGATAAGGTGAGTAAGTCGTTTGTTAATCTTGACATAAGCTGCCCAGTTTTTTCCTTATCATAAAACTTAAAGGAAAGCTTCTGCATATGTGTAAACAGCTCACTTCTCATGTCTCTCTCCATTCGTGCTCCGACTTCATGCCCTTTGTAGTCCACAAAATAGGTTCCAATGGTCTGGATTGCGACAATTAAAAGCATTATCCCACCTATCCGATATACATCATTTAATGCAGTGGACAAATCCCTCGTTAGAACTTCGCTTGTAACATAGCGAACAAGCAACGGAAACACCAAAGACAATGAAGATACTACCATAGCACAAGCTAGGACAAGTAAATATAACCTTAAATACGGTCTATAGTATGAAAAAAACTTTTTTGCCGGAAAACTCATAATTATCCCCTTTCAAGTGTTATTAAAAAGCACATACAAGGGGATAAAAGTTAAAAAAATTATGGTAACATTTCCCCCCTGTATGTTTGTGTTAGCGCTCTATTTTTATTTTTCATCTCAATGACCTCCTTGTTTAATGATATGTTTATTATATTCAATCTGAACGAGATTTTCAATCTAATAAGAGCAAGAGACAGTCTGGAATCAGAATTTCTTGTCAGAAAAACTGAGGAAGAAGAAATTTATGTACAAAAATTCTTTAGGAATGAATAATGTAGGTGGTATGAAGGAAATATTTATAAATGTGGAAAAAGAAAATAAAGTTGGCACCAATTTTTATGAGGCAAAAGGGTCATACTCTAAAGACAGTAAGAATGGTGTTAAAAGTTGAAAGTTCACTTATGTGATCTTTTTTAGTGTAACAGATAATATTATTCAAAGTATTTATCCTTCCCTATTTCACGTCCACACATGTAGGTGAGATAGGAACTGTTTGCTGCCTATATTATCACGACACAATAGGATAAGTGAAAAACGAGGTTGATCCAATAAGCTAAAAAACAGCCTACTAGATCAACCACGCAAGAATATCCCGATAGCGATTTTGTTCAACAGCCAGAGTCTTTATTTCTTTACCCGGCTTGAGAGAAGGTCTGTCCTACATTTTTTTGATTATTATGATATGTCTTGTACATGATTACATATATAATCGTAGCGATACCGCAAAGAGCAGC
>DAIDKD010000281.1 GCA_027451065.1 Bacillaceae bacterium
ATCGGGCTGATATTGCAATGATTATGATTTTAAATTTTCAATTTTACGGTGGCTTCATCACAATGGAATATGCGAAAGAGGATTTGTTGGGGTTTAGAAAGTGGAGAATATTTTCCTTACCGTATCCAGTCCATCAACATGCCATGTCGATTATCTTAGCCAGTACTCTTTTCAACGTATTACAAGGAATAGCAATCGTTCTATTTGCCAAGTTTGTTCATGATGTTCAGTGGGGAAACATGGGACTTGTGATTTTAACTTTACTTGTTACAGCTTTACTTTCTCAACTTATCTTTTTAAACATTTTATTAGGTGTGAAAAAATATAAAACTGGCGAAACTCTGGGGACGGCATTAGGACTCATTTCCATCACATTGGCGGAAGTATGGTTTCCGTTACCAGACAATGCCTTTTTCAATTTCCTTTCAACTTATGGGAATCCATTGTCACTAGGAAGAAATATGATGATGGCTATCATGACTGGAGAAAATATGAGCCGTGCAGTCATAAGTATGGGAATCATCATCACTGCCTCTATTATCATGGGAGTGACCGCTGTTATTTTAGGAAGGAGAAAATTGGCATGACGGTATTTATCTTTGTGTTCAAGCGTTTTTTTCGAAAAAAATCGAATCTTTTTCTGTTATTAGTTCTTCCTATTGCCTCTGTATTTTTACCGACAGGAGAATGGCTGCCGATACCGATAGGGTTTCAATATTATGGATTACTATTATTGTTTATTGCCTCAAAACTATGTGGTATCATTATGGAAGATAGAACGAATAAAGTATTATTACGGCTAGGAGTTGCACCCATTACTCATTTCCAGTATTTGCTGCAAAATTTGCTAGCCTATTCCTTGATAATGACCATTGTAAACATTGTTGTCATTATCACAGGAATCATTGTTCATGGAGAAAACTTAGTTGGACCATTTTGGTTGTTGCTGATTTATACGTTTTTTACAATGACAGCTATTAGTTTTTCTCTAGCTTGGTACTCTTTATTTCGTGACAAAGAAGCAGCCTTTAGTGTGTTAGGTGGTTTTATTATCTTACTAGGGATGCTCGGAGGAATTTTGTGGCCTGTTTTCATTATGCCAGAACTATTTCAGAGGTTAGCAATGCTTCTACCGACTTATTGGTTTGCAGAAGCTGTGATGATTGTTTCGTTTGGTGGCAGCTTAAATGACCTTGCTTTGACTTTTGTGATGATGTTGTTGTTTGCAGTTGCCTTTTTATTATTGGGAAGTAGAAGAGGTTTATCCTGATTGTAGCTAGATAGTACAAGAAAGTGTGTATAATAATGAATAATAACTGGAAAAAATGGTTACCGAAAACTAGTATCATCACTTGGAGGGTTCTCTCATTGCTGTTGTTTTGTTTCTTGTGGGTTCAAGATGACGGCAGTGAAATGGGAGAAATCCTCCTCTTGTTTTTAGCAATTATGACGTTGGCTCGGTGGCGTTTTCAGATGCCAGCTTGGACAGTACTCATCGATCAAGGGGCATGCTTTGTGATGATGCTTTCTTGGCCGTTGGCATCTTTCGGCTTGGTGCTACCGGTGTTCGAAGGAATGGTGTTAGGAAAATATTGGTTTTTACTGCCCATCTTTGGGTATATCATCATGAATTTCCAATCATCATTTTTCTTGTCTGTCATTTTCATTCAAGCCGGATTAGCGGGTTGGTTTCTAAGAGAATGGACATGGCGAATACAAAAGTATCAAGAAGAAGCGGACAGACAGCGTCGTGATAAATATGAGCTGGAAACTTTAAAGGAAGAATTATTGTTGGCAAATATTCAGGCGGCTCGAATGGCAGAGCTAACAGAAAGAAATCGAATCGCTCAAGAACTTCACGATGATGTAGGACATGAACTGACAGCGGCTGTTCTTGCATTACAGGCTTTTGAACAGTTATGGAAAGAAGAAGATCCATCCGCTGAGGAGATATTTTACCTTGCAAAACAAAGACTCTCCAACAGTGCTATGTATTTAAGAGAAACGGTACATGATATGAAGCCTATCAAAGAGCTAGGTGTGGCCGAGTTGCAAGACTTATGCAATCAATTTACTGCTTGTCCGATAACTTTTAGCATGTATGGTGATGGGGGAAAGATACCTACATATTTATGGGGGATTCTCCAACCTTGTTTAAAAGAAGCATTGACCAATATTGTCCGTCATACGAAAGCTACGAAGGTGGAAGTTTCCTTAGACATAAATCCTCATATTGTAAGATTATCCATTCATAATGATGGTGTGCGAAAGGAAAATGAAAAAACTGGAATCGGCTTAAGAAATCTTCGTCAACGAGCAAAGGCTGTCGGAGGAAGTATTTCAGTGGACACTAGCGATGGTTTTCTACTCATCTGTGTATTACCGCTAGATGATTCTAAAATATAGAAAAGGAGTGATTTTCAACATGAAAATCATGATTGTAGATGATGATTCATTAATATGCCAGAGCTTGAAAATCCTTCTTTCCCGGGAAGAAGACATGGAAGTAATAGCGACAGCAAATAACGGTGCTGAAGCTATTACTTCTTGTCGTGAGGCTTTACCAGATGTGATTTTGATGGACATACAAATGCCTATCATGAACGGCATACAGGCAACACGTGAAATCAAGAAAGAATGGCCACAAATTCATGTGATGATGCTAACTACTTTTCAAGACGAAAAGAATATCCGCTTAGCGATTTTAGCAGGAGCCATGGGCTACTTAATTAAGTCAACGGAAGCTTCCAACATGGCAAAGCAACTGCGAGCATTAGTTGCTGGAAGTACCGTACTAGATGCAGATGTGCTGAAACAATTAACACAGCCAGAAAAAGAAGAATTTGGTCAGTTAACTCCTAGAGAAAAGGATATCGTTACACTCATTGCCCAAGGGCTGTCAAATCGGGAAATAGCTGAACAACTATTTATTTCTGAAGGCACAGTTCGTAACAATTTGTCCGTGATATTAGAAAAGTTGCAAGTGAGAGACAGGACTCAGTTGGCTATTTATTATTGGCGGAAAAGTACTTGAAGAGGCTGTAGAGGTCGTAAAAAACAAATTGAAGATATTCCATTAGTCAAACAAGCTGCATTGGAGACTAGAGATATGGTAAAAGAGCTGGAGAAGAGAGAGGAGCATCTGGAACAAATCCAACAGGATCAGCAAAGAATTTTAGATCTCTTGTCAGCTCGTTCTATAGAACAAGAAGCGAAACTAAGACAAATCAAATAAAGAAGAGACCATCCAGGGAAGCGGGTGGTCTCTTCTTTTGGGAAGAAAGTATAAAATTTTTTGTATCAAAATCTGTGATGAACAGTAACCAAGGAATAAGATTATGTCACATTTTATAACTGAAGTATAGGAATAAAGCATGACATTAAAAAGGTAAGGCGCACATGCACCTTTACCTCAAACTGTTGATAAAAATCACTAATCTTTTTTGTTTCTCCTTTCGATAATATTAAAAACGACTAACATTACACAAAAAAATGAAAAGTAACTAAAGATGTCGGTTGGTGTTAATGCATCAATGAAAGAATGATTTAATAAACTTCTAAATAAAAAACCGAAAAATGTTAATATAAATGCGTATATAAAATAACTCAACTTCATTTTCATTCCCCCAAAAAAGGATTAATTAATATTATTATAGCAATTATTTTGAGATAAGAGAGTACAATAAAACAGACATTCCTAATAAGAACACCCCAAATAAAATCATAAAAATCCTTAGAGCAAGTAGATGATTATTAGGAAAAATTACCTGAAAGAGCTTGTGAAATCCTAAAAAAAGCCAACCAGTCACGATAAAACAACCAAATGGATCTTGTTCCATTGCCGAATCATGATATTGTTCAATATATTTGGAAAATGCAAAGTAAATAATTACTATTCCAATTAATCCAATGGTTACGGGCATCTCTAAGTTTTCAAGGTTGTCCATGATTTCTTCCACCTCCCAATAGGGACTACACACTATATTTTGATAAACATTTTATCTTTCTTTTATTTTAACAGCAAAAGAAA
>DAIDKD010000282.1 GCA_027451065.1 Bacillaceae bacterium
GGGATGGGTGGTTTTCCCCATCCCATAACCTTTGAAAAAAATAATACGATGAGAGGTGTACGGTTTGGATTTTGATACAATTACAGCAATTTCAACACCTTTGGGAGAAGGAGCGATTGCTATTGTCCGGATAAGTGGTGATGAGGCTGTCTCTATTGCAGAAAAGATTTTTACAGGTAAGAAGTTGTCAGAAGTTCCAACGCATACGATTCACTATGGTCATATAAAAGATCCGAAAAGTTTACAAATAATAGAAGAAGTTATGGTTAGCGTCATGAGAGCACCGAAAACTTTTACCAAGGAAGATGTAGTGGAAATTAACTGTCACGGTGGTCTTGTCAGTGTAAATAAAGTATTGCAGCTTATTTTAAGCGAAGGAGCACGGTTAGCTGAACCTGGAGAATTTACCAAACGGGCTTTTTTAAACGGAAGAATTGATTTGTCGCAAGCGGAAGCGGTGATGGATTTGATTCGTGCCAAAACAGATCGGGCGATGAGTGTAGCCATTAACCAAATGGAAGGTCGCTTGTCAAAACTAATTCAAAAATTACGACAAGAACTGTTGGAAACATTGGCTCATGTCGAAGTAAATATAGATTATCCAGAATACGATGATGTAGAAGAAATGACTCATGGTGTTTTAATAGAAAAAGCATCTTATGTACAAAAAGAAATTTATCAATTGCTTGAAACGGCAAAACAGGGAAAAATTTTGCGAGAAGGTATTGCTACAGTTATTGTTGGTAAGCCTAATGTCGGGAAATCTTCGCTCTTAAATACTCTTGTCCAAGAGACGAAAGCAATTGTAACAGATATTCCAGGAACAACTCGTGATGTTATCGAAGAATACGTCAATGTGAAAGGTGTTCCTCTTCGTTTAATAGACACAGCGGGAATTCGGGAAACGGAAGATATTGTTGAACGAATTGGCGTAGAACGTTCTAAGGAATTTTTGCAGAAGGCTGATTTAGTGCTGTTTGTTCTGAATAATAATGAGGAATGGACAGAAGATGATGGTCGCTTACTTGAAGTGGTAGAGGGAAAAGATGTCATTGTTGTCGTCAATAAAACAGATTTACCTGCAAAATTAAGCAATAGGAAAGTAGAGGAATTGGCCCAGTCTTATCCGATTGTCACAACCTCTCTTATTGATGAAAAAGGAATTGGGCAATTAGAGGATGCCATTGCTGAGTTGTTCTTTCATGGCTCCATTGAAGCAACAGACATGACCTATGTATCCAATGCAAGACATATCGCCTTGCTTACTCAGGCTGAGAAAACAATTAGTGATGCAATCGAAGCCATTGGAAATGAAGTTCCAATTGATATGGTTCAGATAGATATTACAAGAACATGGGAATTACTTGGTGAAATTATCGGTGATGCTGTTCATGAAAGTTTAATTGACCAGTTATTCTCGCAATTTTGTCTAGGGAAATAAGTTCTAAGAAATAGTCAAAAAACCGACTATTTCTTAGAACTTACAAGACCAGACAATCATGATGAATAGAGGTAAGATGAAGTTTGATATGATTGTCTGGTCTTGCTTTTGTTTTAATATAGTGGTGGGAGTCGAGTAATAAAAATTTCAAGGGTAGATATAAGAGTCTGATAGTAGAAAAACGGAGGTTATAAAATGGGTTTTTTAGCTGGAGAGTATGATGTGATTGTAATTGGTGCTGGTCATGCAGGTGTGGAAGCTGGACTTGCGTCAGCTAGAAAAGGTGCAAAAACATTAATGCTTTCTATTAATTTAGATATGGTTGCTTTTATGCCATGTAATCCATCAGTTGGTGGTCCAGCCAAAGGGATTGTTGTACGTGAGATAGATGCCTTAGGTGGAGAGATGGGCAAGAATATCGATAAAACATACATTCAAATGCGAATGCTGAATACAGGAAAAGGACCCGCAGTGCGAGCTTTGCGTGCTCAAGCAGATAAGTTTGCCTATCAGCATGAAATGAAAAAAACAATTGAACAAACAGAAAATCTAGCTTTACAACAAGGTCTTGTTGAACGTCTAATTGTTGAGGACGGTCAATGTAAAGGGGTCATTACTCAGACTGGAGCTGAATACAAGGCGAAGGCGGTTGTTATTGCTAGTGGAACATTTTTACGTGGAGAAATTATTATTGGTGATTTGAAGTACTCTAGCGGGCCAAACAACCAACAGCCATCAATTAAGTTATCTGATCATTTATTGGAATTAGGTTTTGATTTGATTCGTTTTAAAACAGGGACACCTCCTCGTGTGAATAGTCGCTCCGTTGATTACAGCAAAACAGAGGTACAGCCGGGAGATGAGGAGCCGCGGGCGTTTTCTTATGAAACAAGTAAATATATTACAGAGCAAATACCTTGTTGGTTAACATACACAAGTGAAGAAACCCATCAAATTATTGATGAAAATCTGCATCGCTCTCCTATGTATTCAGGGATGGTAAAAGGAACTGGCCCACGCTATTGTCCATCAATTGAGGACAAAGTGGTACGTTTTCATGATAAACCACGTCATCAAATTTTCTTAGAGCCGGAAGGAAAAGATACTGAAGAAGTATATGTACAAGGATTATCGACAAGCTTACCGGAGGACGTGCAAGTAAAAATGCTGGCATCTATCCCTGGTTTAGAAAAAGCAGAAATGATGCGTTCTGGATATGCTATTGAATACGATGCGGTTGTTCCTACTCAACTGTGGCCCACATTGGAAACGAAACAGATTGCTAACTTATATACAGCGGGGCAAATTAATGGAACTTCTGGATATGAGGAAGCGGCTGGTCAAGGGTTAATGGCTGGAATGAATGCAGCAGCTCGTGCATTGGGACAGAAGGAGATTGTTTTAGATCGATCTCAAGG
This sequence comes from Bacillaceae bacterium, assembly GCA_027451065.1. Lineage (GTDB taxonomy): Bacteria > Bacillota > Bacilli > Bacillales > Bacillaceae_G > DAIDKD01. The sequence goes on from DAIDKD010000282.1 coordinate 2,860, forward strand.
GTATATTGGAGTTCTCATAGATGATTTGGTAACGAAAGGAACCAATGAACCGTATCGTTTATTAACATCTCGCGCTGAATATCGCTTACTTCTGCGTCATGATAATGCTGATCTTCGTTTGACAAAAATAGGCTATGAAGCGGGTCTCATTTCTGAAGAACGCTATCAACGCTTCCTGGAGAAAGAGCAATTAATAGAGGAAGAGAAGCAAAGATTAGCCACAACAATTATCAAACCATCTAAAGAAGTACAGCAGATGATTGAAGAAGCAGGTGGAAGCTCATTGAAAGATGGAATTAGAGGTGCAGATTTGCTAAAGCGTCCAGAAATGACATACGGACATATTGCACAAGTAATTCCTTCGGAGATAGAGCTGTCAGAAGAAATTGTAGAGCAAGTGGAAATTCAAATCAAATATGAAGGATATATCGAAAAATCCCTTCAACAAGTAGAGCGAATGAAAAAAATGGACGACAAAAAAATTCCTGCTAATATTGACTATGATGATATTCATGGACTAGCAATGGAGGCAAGAATGAAATTAAAAGACGTACGTCCGCTGTCAGTAGGGCAAGCTTCCCGTATTTCAGGAGTAAACCCTGCAGATGTATCGATTCTGCTCGTCTATTTGGAGCAGGGGAGAATTGCGAGAATAAATTAATAAAGCCAGTATTATCAAGGGGTGCGAGGTATTACTCAGTAATATCTCGCACCCCTTGACTCTATTTTGACTCCCGTTTTTAAAAATTAATATCTTGAGCACCAATACTTACTTCTTTAGAGCAGTATCCTCATTCTCATAGTTCGTCCACATACTCTAATCCTGACTTTTTGTTTTTAATTTACTGAAAGATCCTAATAACTCCTTAACAAGTTCATGATATACTCTAACTTGGAAGGAAGGTGTGTTTAAAATGGCACGAATTCTTGTTGTGGAAGACGACAAACCTATTAATAATCTAATCAAGAAAAACCTTGAGCTTGTTGGGCATACTTGCATTTCTGTTTTTGACGGAGAGGCAGTATTTACTGAATTAGAAAGACAAAATTTCGATTTGATTTTACTGGATATTATGCTTCCGAAACTAGATGGATTTCAAGTGATACAAGAAAT
>DAIDKD010000283.1 GCA_027451065.1 Bacillaceae bacterium
ATTTGTATTTCGCATTGCATTTCTTCGTGAATTTCTCGACTTAATGCCATCTGTGGTGTTTCACCTTCCTCGACTTTTCCGCCTGGAAATTCCCATTTATATGATAAAGATTTGTCTTCTCCTCTTTGGGCGCATAAGATCTTTCCTTTTTCTATGATTACTGCTCCTACTACGGGGATGTTTTTTTTCATGATTTCCTCCTGGGGTGGTACTTTTTGATTAATATTTCAAAAACACATTAATAATACAAATACTATTTATATTATTAATGTGACAAATGATACGGTAAAAATGAATTGTTTACATGAAGTCATTATATCAAAATGGGAAAGTCTTGAATAGATCGCACCTTCACTTTGTCAAAGCCAGTATATCTAACTATCATGCAAAAATTGAAAATATCACATAAAAAATCATCAGAAAAATATGAAAAGCATCTAGCATAATCTGCTAAATGCTTGCTTTGAGTTTTCCAAAATATCTTTCTGTGCTATTTGAAGTATAACTGGTGTAATAGTGGAAGAAATCTGTTGGGAAGTCTGGAGCTGTAGCCAAATCGAAACATAGAAGTGGCATGGTTAAGGAAAATTTAAATTACTCATGGTTTGTGCCTTGAACCTTAGACACTTACCATGAGTTTGAACAATTTTCAACAATGAGACTGAAGCGATTTTCTTTAGGCTGTTATGAGATAATAATCTAAGCCATTTTACTGCAGTTCTTCAGCTGTAAAGTTTATCATCGCTCCACCTATTGGCATATGTATCCATGCTTCGTATACCGGAATCCCTGTTGCTTTTGATAATGCTTCTGCATAGATACGAAGCTGTGGAAGGTAACTGATTCCACGTGGCAGCCATTCATCTTCTTTACCAGGGAATGTTTTATGATCAATAATGACCCATCCTTCTGGTATTTGCAGTAGCATGTCAATCCATCCAGAAGCTTTTTGAAGACCATTTCGCAGATGAATCGGCCATTCATTGTGTCTTGATATGATTTCAGGGTATCGATTGGACAAAAACTTCTCTAGCCTTTCCGATGTAGCGAGCATAGAATCATCGGATAGGGAGGAAGTAATGTCGTATCTCCGTTGTATACTTTGAGCCATTTCCAACCTAGCTGCATTTTCCCTATTAATATCATCCGCAGCTATAAAAGCGTGAACCGTTTCACCAAGAAGAGCCATATCAGGGTTTCCCGAAAACGGGAGACGGTCACCAATCTGGTAGATTTTTGATTTTGTTTCAACTGTGTGATTACTTTCCCCCTTTTCTAGAATCTGTTCAGCCTTTTGCCCACTTGGAGTAAACCGAGCCGGAATAAACTCAACATCTTTTTCTACTTTCCCTACATAAGCCTTTTCAATAACTGAAGAGGAAGGGTCTGTATGTTCCTCCTGCTCTTCAGGAGATAACACCCTTACCTTACATGGGAATTTCTCTCCATTTACAATAATCTCTCCACTTCTATTGTCAAGATGAACATCTTCCTGATCCTTACCTTCAGCGTTAAGTTTAGAAATCACCTTTTGCTTATTACTATCAATTAACTCATCAATCCAGGCAACCTTCGAAAAATCATTAGCTGCAAAAACTAGATAATCTCTCGCCCTTGTCATTCCTACGTACATTAGTCTTTGATTTTCTTCTAGAAGCTGCTGTTTTCTCTCTATACATTCCTTGGTTTTTTCCGCATCCCTAATTATTTTTAAGTAGGCTGTAGACTTTTCACCATCCAATTTTAACTCTTTTCTTTGATCTCCGTACGGCCAAGGCCAATAATAAAGTTTCCGTCCCTCTAGAGGATTTTCTATATCAAATTCCTCTGGACTTACAGCTATTATATTATTCAATACAGGTAATACATCCTTCTTTGGCAATTTTTTTGACGATCTTTCTAATGAATTTAGAATGACAAATGGCCATTCCAATCCTTTTGCCTTATGGTATGTTAAAACATGCACAGCATTCTCATCAGTGGATTCCGCCACATGATTTAATGCTTTATCTTTTTCTACACTATTTAAAAATATAAGGAATCCTCTGATTGTTGCTACCGTTCCATCAGTTTCTGTTAAATTCTCATATTTTACTGCTAATAAACGAAGTGCATCCAAGTTGGCCAAACGCTGGCTTCCTTCTCCCCATCTCAATGAAATTTCGCTTGCTTTTGAGGCAACTAACGCCAAATCTAAAGCTTCAGATGGACCCATTTGGGCACTTTTCTCCCTTGCCTTGTTCAATTCTTGGATAATCGGCTCTGAGCCAATTATATCCGAACGATTGTCTTTAAACCATTCAGTAAACCATTTTCCTTCCTCTTGTTTTTCAGACGAGAAGTGCAATAGCTCAGCAAGGGCAAGTGTGTCATTCGAGTCAATTAAATAACGCAAAGCAGCTACAGCATACGTCACTTCTGCAGTTGCCATCAATCCGTTTTCTCCAACAGTAGCGGAAATTCCGATATTAGAAAGTGCCTCAGCAACTTGCGTACACTCATAATTGAACCTGCATAGTACCACAATATCACAAGGTTTTAATGGACGAAGCTCTTGGAAAGTTTTATCCTTTACTAAATATTTGTCGCTCTGGTTGATAACTTTTTGAATCCCTAACGCGAGAGATGTTGGATCTGTCCCTATTTTTTTAGAATTTGGCTCTGAACACGCCCATGCTTCTAGGGCTATTGCTTGCTTCGGATCTTCACCTTCATTTGAATTCAACTTAATTTGCTCTGCCTTCATCCCAATCGATTCAAAAACAGGAACAAAAATGGCATTGACAAATTCAACAAGTGACTTACGTGAACGATAGGACGTATCTAATGTTTTTGTTTCTAAACCAGGGATCTTTGTCATTGCTGTCTGCATCAATTCAGGGTCTGCTCCTCTAAAACCATATATAGCTTGTTTTACATCACCTACCCAAGTTGTGCTTTCGGCAATTTTAAGAAGTTGCATGTTTAAAGCAACTTGTAAAGGACTTGAATCTTGAAATTCATCAATAAACACGGTAGAAATTCTATCCTTTAACGCTTCTTCATTTTGTTTATTTTTCAATAAGTCCAGTGCTAAAGACTCCTGGTCTGTAAAATCAATCAATCCACGCATCTTTTTTTCATCGGCATATTTTTCCATCGCTTCTGCTGCACAATGAAATAAAGCAAATATTGCGCTCTTCATATCTTGGTGCAGTCTCGGGTGGTTGTAATGAGAACTAGCCGCTGCTTTAAGTGATGATACGTCCTCCTTACTGTCGGCACCAGGAGTAAGTTTACTTAACCTGACCCACTCGCTCCACAATAAATACCCATTCCGTTCCCAATCCGCAAGAACTGATTCAATTTTCTCCACTACTCTCTGGGTTGTTTTCGTCTTGTCATCTCCTGGCAGCACTTTATTTGCCTCTTTTAACGCTCTTCTTAATTCTTTGTCCCGCTGCTCTGGATTAGATTCAGATTTCGGCAGCCAAGAAGCCATCTTTTCCCATGAATAATTTGCACAGGCTTTCACTTCATCGGGTTTCAAGTTATTTGCACGTGCCAAGTGGGTTATTTTTAACACTTTATCTCGCCAATGATTTTCTCTATCATCTAATTCAAGGCGATGGAATACTTCTTTGTATTCTTGGTAGTATTTATCATTTACATCAGACGCAATGGAATGAAATAGTTTGGAAGCTTCTGTATCCTCCAATACTTTTTGAACTGGAGACAAGCCCAGTTCAAATGCGAACTCCTTTAACAGACGTCCAAACACCTTGTTCATTGTCCCTATATATCCATCTAAAACACGTGTTGCCGCATCCGTATTTTCTGATTCTAGAAGTTTAAGTCTAATTTTCTCAGATAGTTCATCTGCCGCCTTTATTGTAAAAGTGGTTGCCATAATCTTTTCGGGAGATGCTCCATTTTCAATAGCTTCATTT
>DAIDKD010000284.1 GCA_027451065.1 Bacillaceae bacterium
TATAAAAATAAGCCGATTTCGTAGTGATTTTTTAATTAACCGTACACTCGCTTTCATTTTAACATGGGGACTCATCACATGTAAAAAAATTTAAACATTAAAATGTATAAAAATGCAATATTATCCAGAATCGCAGAAAAACTTACCTTCCTACTATTCGTAAAATGACTAAGCAGCACAAAGGATTTTCACTATTTTTGGATAAGTGAACTATCGACATCATTATTCATGCAACTCTAACGGTAGACCGTCGGGATCAAAAAAGAAGGTCATTTTTTCCCCTGTGAAATCATCAATACGAATAGGCTCCACTTCCACCTCATGAGAGACTAAATATTGGACCATTTCTTCAATATTATCTGTTTTAAACGCCAAATGCCTTAACCCTGCTGCTTCTTGTCCTGGATAACCTGGTCGTTTTGGAGGATTTTTCCTTACAAAAATCTCTAGCTCTGCTCCGTTGGCAAGTTGAAGATCCAATTTTATATCCTCACGCTCGGGACGATGGTTTTCCCGTATTACAGGTAACCCGAGAATATCCACATAAAAGCGACGGGCTTGTTCGTAGTCAGAAACGATGATAGCAATATGATGGATATTCGAAAAATTTGGTTGATTCATATGAAATTTCCCTCCGTTTATTTTTGCTTTTGTAGTTATTCATGTATATGGTAACAGAGATCCCAGCAATCAACAATAAATTCTAACTACAATCTTTATCCTTTCACACGAAATGAGCGGGGCTGTCCAAAAAGTCGTTTTACTCTCCATAATATAGAAAGAGTCGACTTAGAAAAGCTTGATTTCATCGCTCTTCATCGTAGTTGACTCTTTCGGCAGGCTGTCTGGAAAGGGTGATTTTTCCCTTTTCAGACAGCCTGACCCTGTTCTTTCTAATACATGAATATCAACAGTTCAAATATGAGAACCAACACAGATATTACGAGGATGAGTTTCTCAACCAATCCCCCTGTTTTATAATAAACAACTCCTAGCCCCGATTTATATTTCTTCTTTTTGAATGGCTGAAGCCAAGCTATACCTGATTTGCTAAAGCTGTCTTCCAACAGATGTAAAGCATACCCCAGAACGAAATATACCCCGAATAGTACATTTATTCCAACTATATTCGTCAATAACAGTGTGACTAGCGAGATAAATAGTAATCCCATTAGCGAATGTGTAATTCCTCTATGGCCGAATAATGCATGAATAAAATCCGATATCCCTCTCGTTCTTCTTCCAATCCATGAATGCGGTTCATCAACATCTGGAAATGTAGCCCCTAAAGTTAGTGCTAGTACAGCACTAACAGATAATGTATCAGTTGCTTCCATTACAGGTAGACCAATTACCAAAGAAACGGCAATATGTGTTTTATACTGCACTGTTCATTCTCCTATCTTCATTATTTACGCATAATCTTTCCTCTTTTAAATATATGATTGTACTAATCGCAATCATGTTATAAAGAATAAAAAAACTCATGGGAGATTTTTCAAAAAGGCGATTTCCAACGAAAATCTCCCACGAATTTCCCACGAGTTTTACAATTTTATTCAAAATTTATGTTTTGAAAAACATTGATTTCATCAAATTTCTGATTGAATGTTAGTAAAAAGGTCACTCCCACTCAATTGTTGCTGGTGGCTTGCTCGTCACATCATACACGAAGGCATTCTAACAACATTTATAAAAACTTTTCCGTTCTTTTAGTGTTGAGGTAATTGTAGCACGATAAAGAAGGATTTTCAAGAAATTCTTTGTTGTAATTTTCGGGTATTTAATTTTCCGTAAAATAAAAAAAGGGAACAATTCCGAAATAGGTTTATTACAACCCTCTCGATAATTGTTCCCTTAATATTACTCTTCTTCCAAAACGTCACTATCCCAATCATATGTATCGTTAACCTCTAAGAAATCCCCGTTAAAACTTCCCTCTAGCATATCATCGTCATCTACAAGGTCTACAACAATGGTTGTTTCTTGCTCAACCTTATGAACATTCATTAGTTCCCCGCGCATTTTTAAGAGTATTTCGGCTGCTTTGAGGCGTGATAAACTATTTGCTTGGAGGTTTTCAATTTTTCCGCTCTTAATGTTCACTAGCTGGTCAGTTACTTCACCAGTAATAAATTTTGATAAAAATACCGCAATTTCTTCTGTTGAAACGATATCTTCTTGATTGATTTTAGCTAAAGTTTGTAGATACTCTTGCACCTTCGGATTCTGCTGATAACCTCTTCCAGTATTGAAATGGATACCTACTGATTTACAAGCTGCCGTATTATTACCTCCGTTAGAGGCAAAAGCTAGACACCATTTTAACTGCCTTTCTGTCAAACCGTCTGCTACGTTATGCTTTCCAGTTGGTCTTGCCATATAATTTCACCCTCTTTCTAACACTTTCGGATAGTAGTTCCTCTAATAAGAAACCTTTCCTTTCGTAACGCTTTTTCTTACGCTTCTTTTTAAGCATAATATCACCCCTACTTATTAAAAATTGACACATACGGCAATTTAGAAGCCTTTATACGTATGGCAATACAAATACCTTCCGAATCTTTTTCTACCTCTAAAAACTGCTCTAATTGGCAATTTCCGAGTGAATCCGTGTAATATTCCGTCAACCTCTTTATGTGTTTCGGTACGGTTGTATATATGTCGAATAGTTTTGTAGCACTTTCGTATATAATCACCGTTTCTTGCTCTTCTTTTGGATAATACAAATCTTATTCCCCTTCATTTCCTTATTTCCCCCTTTTATAAAAAAGGAAGCTACCGAAAAAGAATTTATATAAGATTCTTCTCAGCAACCTCCCAATATTTATTCTAATACTTGTTCTACGGTACGTTTATAAAATTCATCTTGTGCCAATACTCTCAAATGTAATTCTGTATCATTCGGATCCCTGGCACGTTTACTTTCTCCTAAGTTCTCGTATGCCTTGTTCAGTTGATTCATAATACGTTTGTATGTGTATAAATCCACATGGGCAACCCTATCTCTCTCTCTGTAATTTGTATTTAGAAATCTTTAGGAACACTTACTTGAGATAACCTCTGCACTACCTTCTTATTAGCCAATGCTTCCAAGGTATCCTCAATAGTTAGAATACGGGCTTTGACTATATCGTCCGACTCATTCGCGACAAGTGGGGCTAAGTTATCGGGAAGCTGTTTCGCTCTAAGGAAGTCTACCGCCCTTAGTTCTAAGCGTTCCCTACTAAGCTGCTGTTGTTCTTCCTCTAGCTGCTGTTGTTCTTCCTCTAGTTCCTCTAGCTTCTGTTGTGCTTCCTCTAAGGTTAGTTCTGAAGCGGGTTTATCAATCATTACTGAACCTCCCCGCCGACAAGGGCTTTACTTAAGGGTTGTATTAACCCGTCTTGACAATCTGCTGTTAAATGAATCCCTTTTACGTCGTAATCTGCTTCAAGTTGTAGAATCGCGTTTTCAAGTTCCATAGCCTTATTGAAGTTAAATAAACGCCCTTCACTGCTTAAGTTAAACTCGCGTTGTAGCATAGCCGTTGTTACACCCTTTTCGAAATTCGTTCGTTGCTCCGCGGGTGTGCTACCGTACTGTGCGGCGATTTCGGGGTAGTTGCTTAGTAGGAAACTGTCCTTTACGACTTCCGCGTTAGCTAGGTGTTGTTGGTGAAGGTGCATAGTTTGTATATCTCTACCTTGCCAATACGCTGTGTACTCAAAGTATTCTAGCGTTAATCTATCCTTTTGGAAGTCCATTCCGTTCATAAGGGCATTGTAAAGCCCTTCGTTGTAGGAGCGTACAAGTAACTGCTCTGTGTCCGACATGTTGTTAAATTCCTGTAACGATAACGGCGTTAGTTCCGCTACCTGTCCCATATCGCCCATTCTAAACAGCGTTGCAATACCGTTAACATCAATTACTTGTAGTTGG
>DAIDKD010000285.1 GCA_027451065.1 Bacillaceae bacterium
TGGCTGTATACAGGTGATATGGGTTACATGGATGAAGAAGGCTATTTTTATATTGTTGATCGCAAAAAAGATATCATCATTGCGGGAGGACTTAATATTTATCCACGTGAAATCGAAGAAGTGTTATATGAACATGAAAAGGTAAAAGAGGTAGTGGTTGTTGGAGTCCCTCATGAATATCGCGGTGAAACTGTGAAAGCTTTCGTTGTTTTGAAGGATGGAGTAACTTGTACGGAAGAGGAATTGGATCAATTTGCCCGAAAATACCTCGCGGCTTACAAAGTACCAAAGCAATATGAATTTAGGGAGGAATTGCCAAAATCAATGATAGGGAAAGTACTTCGCAGATTACTTCTAGAAGAAGAACAGCAACAGAAGGATGCATAGTAGCAAATGAAAATATTCCTTTATCCAGTAAGAATACAATTTTGTGTTAGTTTGGTCCAGAGAAAATAGGAGAATTTGTCGGGATGAATCAAAAGAAATTTGCAGGAATAACAAATGCTGACGAGAAGTTATTTATGTTCATTGAAATTCGTATCACTGTTACTATCCAGTTGGGGTGAGAGGAAAAAGGGGGAATTTGAGATGAATATTTATGTATTAATAAAAAGAACATTGGATACAGAGGAGAAAATTGTCTTAAATAACGGAGCGGTTGAATTAGATGGGGCAACATGCATTATTAATCCTTATGATGAGTATGCACTGGAAGAGGCTATCAAAGTAAAGGAAAGCCAAGGCGGAGAGATTACTGTTGTGACGGTAGGAGGAGAGGATTCTGAAAAAGAACTTCGTACAGCGTTAGCGATGGGGTGTGACAAAGCAGTCTTAATTAACATTGAAGACGATGTAGAAAATGGAGATCAATATACAACTGCAACAATTTTAGGAGAATATTTAAAAGGGAAAGAAGCAGATATTATTTTTGCTGGGAATGTTGCGATTGACGGGGGGAGTGGTCAAGTAGGGCCTAGGGTTGCTGATATTTTAGGAATATCCTGTGTGACGGCAATTACGAAGTTGGAAATTGATGGCGATAAAGCGGTCATTGAGCGTGATATAGAAGGATATACAGAGATTGTCGAACTATCGTTGCCATTTCTTGCAACAGCACAGCAAGGCTTAAATGATCCCCGTTATCCTTCGCTTCCAGGGATTATGAAGGCAAAGAAAAAACCTTTGGAAGAATTGGAGTTAGATGATTTAGACTTAGAAGCAGAGGATGTTGCTGGGAAAACAAAGACACTTGAAAGATATTTGCCCCCACAAAAAGAGGCGGGGAAAATGTTGACAGGAGCTACCAAAGAATCAGTGAAAGAATTGATATCGTTGCTGCGTACAGAAGCAAAAGTGATTTGAATAAGAAGGAGGTATTGTGCATGGGAAAGAAAGTGTTGGCAATCGGAGAGATTCGTGATGGCGCACTGCGTAATGTATCATTTGAGGTAATTGCGGTAGGGAAGACTATTGCCGAAGGAGGAGAAGTTGTTGGCGTATTATTAGGAGAGAATGTTTCTTCCTTCGCCCAATCTCTCATTTTACGTGGGGCAGAGCGTGTGATTACTATTGAAAATAAAAAGTTGGCTACGTATACATCAGATGGCTATAGTCAGGCATTACTAGAAGTGATTGAAAGAGAAAAGCCGGATGGAATTATTTTAGGTCATACGTCAATTGGCAAAGACCTTGCACCAAGGATTGCCAGCTCTCTTCAGAGTGGATTAATTTCAGACGCTATTCATGTTGAGGTCGTTGGAGAAAATGCTGTCTTTACTCGTCCAATTTATTCTGGTAAAGCATTTGAAAAGGTAATTAGTACCGGAGAGATTATTTTTGCAACCATCCGCCCAAACAATATCACTCCTTTGGGTGAAGAGCCTACAAGAGTAGGAGAAGTAGTAACTGCCACTGTGAATATTACAGATTTACGTACAGTAGTACAAGATGTGCTCAGAAAAGCAACCCAAGGTGTTGATTTATCAGAAGCGAAAGTTGTTGTTGCTGGAGGACGTGGTGTGAAAGGGGTAGAGGGATTTAAGCCACTACAAGAATTGGCGGATGTACTTGGAGGAGCGGTTGGTGCTTCAAGAGGGGCGTGCGATGCGGACTATTGTGACTACTCTATGCAAATAGGGCAAACAGGAAAGGTAGTCACACCTGATTTGTATATTGCGTGCGGAATATCAGGAGCAATTCAACATCTAGCAGGTATGTCCAACTCGAAGGTAATCGTAGCCATTAACAAAGACCCAGAGGCTAATATTTTTCAAGTAGCAGATTATGGAATTGTTGGCGATTTATTTGAAGTGGTACCTCTTTTAACCGAAGAATTGAAGAGGTTAAAGGTGGAGGCGTGAGAAGCGAATAACTCGTTTTCATCAGATTTTCGGCAAGGATACCCCTACTTCAATCGTGTGCAGGTCGTAGCCCAACGATAAGTAGGGGAAGAATTGCCGTCAGATGACATAATCTGTGATGAAAACAGTTATTGCACGATACAAGTCAGCTAAGTCAAATAATCATGAATGGACTCAAGTCGAATTTAATCTTCCAGAATACGACCTTGTTTGGAATTGTGACTACTCGATTACTCAAAATCAATTTAGGATTTTAGTCGAGAACCCTCGTGACTTCAGTCATGAGATGAATCGGCTTCGGACAAGGGATGGCTTTGCCATCTCAATTGTCCGACATTCTCTTTTTGGCGAAATCAACATATGATGTTTGAAAAACTGAATAGAGTATTGTAATCTTAACACCTCGTCTATATACAGATGACGATTTATATAGTATAGTAGATACGAGTTGAAAACGATGTCAAAAATTATTCATGGCAGAGGCTATGTTTACTCCCTTCAATTCCATCTTGTGTGGTGTGTAAAATACAGAAGAGCAAGTTCGTCAATACATCCAAAAACAAAAATGACAGGAGGTGAAACCAATGCTTGAAATGGTAAACCGAGGTTATATGTATCGCGCTACTCCCATTTCTCAAGAAGCAGAAACGTATTTTCGTCAATGTTTTGGTGCAGATAGAAAAGTATACAATCTTCACGTTGCTCATTTATACAATTATTTGGAAAAAAACAACTATCAAACTGGCGAGAAACTACCTTCTGCAAAGAAAATGAATATGCCAACTGTTTCTGCGTTCAAAAAACAATCCGTAAGTGAGGACAATGTGGCTTACTTGTATCTTGTAGATGCCTTTGCTTCAAATGAAGCAAAACAACATTTCAACAAAGCAATCACTGCTTTTAATAAGATGGCACATAAGAAGCAATATAAAAAATCTGCCTTAAAGCGTCAGAAGACATTAGGGATAGAACCAACATTTCGTGATCTAAAAGGAATGCCAAAGTTCCACGCTCGTAAAAATAGTAAGGCAAGCTATACTACCTACAACCAAAATGGGAACATCTACATCAAAGATGATGTATTGTATCTTCCCTCTGCACAAAAATCTTCTGTGAAAGTAGTTGGATTAACACTACATACACATCGACCATTACCTCAAGGTAGTGAAATCAAAAATGTAACGGTCACCATGAACACGAAAGGACAATTTCATGTGTCTATTTGTGTGGCATTCCCTATGGACATTCCAAGCATTGCCAACAAGCCCAAGACCAAGAGCAAGGCTCCATTCAAAGTCAATGTAAAGCGCACATCAAAACATGCCTTGATTGCGGGCACATTCACCACGGGCTGGTCAAAATACATGACCTTGACGACGCGAAGATAGTAAAACGCACCTATCAAAGACATCAAAACAGCAAAGACTGCCAATGCAATGTGAAATCCCGTTCCAGCGGCAATCAGTGCTTCCAAAACAGCCAGTTTTGCGTAGAAACCAACCAAAGGAGG
>DAIDKD010000286.1 GCA_027451065.1 Bacillaceae bacterium
TAAAAAGAAATCGAACAATACCACTTTTTGACTGCCTGTATGAAATAGATGAACATTTAGAATTTTATACGGCACTTGGCTTTGATATTATTTACTATCAAAAAGCTCCCTATCGTTTTGCTAGTGTGAAAAATGAATTCACTGAAATCAGCTTTTTTGGGAATAAAAATCTCGATCTAGAAAGCGGTGGGGGAGGATGTTATATTGTTGTTCCTGATGTTGATGCAGTTTACAGTCAATTGAAATCAAATCTGAAAAAATACTACGGAAAAATTCCTACCAAAGGATTACCCCGTTTTTCCAGATTAAATCTGACTACAGAAGATAGACGATTTAATATAACTGACCCAAGTGGAAATACACTGATGATTGGAGAGCCTTTAGGTGATTCTCAAGATTTAATGAAAGAAGATGAGGAGAAAATAAAAGCTGCTTCTAAATTTGAAAAAGCTTATAAATGGGCGTATCGATATGCCTATTCCAAAGAGGATTTTCTTGGATCGAGTAACTTGATTGAATCTGCCTTTCGCTCAAATACTGAACAAATTTCCAACGAGCTTTATTTTAAAGGGAAAGTACTCCAACTTGATGTTTTAATTACACTGGATAGAACAGAAAAGGCGAAAGAAATAGTCAAAGAATTAGATGCTTGTAAACTAACGTCAGAAGAGAAAGCCCATGTACAAAATGAAATGCAACGCTATTTGGAGTTGAAAGAGGAGCTTTGAACAGAGTAATACGTGAGGCTGCCCAAAAGGCTGATTTATTCTACATGATACAGAAAGAGTCAACATAGAAAAGTTTGATTACGTAACTCTTCATCGTAGTTGACTCTTTCGGAAGGCTGTCTGAAAGGGTGAATTCTCCCTTTTTAGACAGCCTTCCGAAAGAAGTCACTCCTCATGAAATCCTTTTGAGAACATAGCAATACTAAGGGTTTCGGACCATCGGAAGAAATTCACCAACATGGAAAAAATCGGCTTCCATGAAAATGGTCCCGCACTCGCTCCACGTACAAGAATAGCCAAACGAGCATTTTGGTATTCCTGTTTGATGTGAGGAAGCAAATGGACAGCGCAAAGCATGCCGTAAGCAAATTTTCTTGGTAATTTTGCGTCCTTTTGCATAGATTTTATCAATTCATGAGAATCTGTCGTCAAGGAAAACAACAGACCCAGTCCAGCAAAAGAAAACAGCCTCGTAGACATATTTAAGCCATTTTGTGTAGAGGCAAAGGTGAGTCTTCCTAATTCTGCTCCTGCATCGCTACCCCAGTGAACACCTGTCATAAACAAACTAAAAGCTAAAATAGTTACAGGAATCAAGAATTTAAGCGCTCGTAACCACTGCTTCGGTCTGGCTCCAATGAAAAGCAGAAACATACTAATACCGAACACCCAAATATTTAACCATATAGAGTGGGTAAATGTTAAAAAAGTTGAAAACAGGATAATAAAGATAAATTTATAAAAAGGATTTATTTTCGATAAGAAATCACTCATTTGTTTCCTCTCTCAATCTAATCATTTTATGGGAAAAATTACGGGCAACATGCTCATTATGTGTGGAAAAAATAACCGTCAGCCCGGACTTTGCCTTTTCCAACAGGAGATTCATCATCACACAAATATTCTCATAGTCTTGTCCATAAGTCGGCTCGTCCAAAAGAAGTATTTCCTGTTCACCGGCAATCATGGATAGTACAGCCAAACGACGTTGTTGTCCTTGACTTAATAAATAGGGCGAATATTGCTGATACCTTTCTAGTTTGAACAGTTCCAGTAGTTCTAAGGTTTTGTTTTCTTTCCACTGTTCGTTTTTGTCTTGATACCAGCGGTTTACGCTAAACAGTATTTCATCATACACAGTTAAGGATAAAAATTGGTTGGAAGGGTTCTGAAAGACAATCCCGCATTTAGAAAAGAGCTGTTTTTTTCGCAGTCTCGTTAATTTTTTTCCGAAAAGATGAACATCTCCATTGAATTTATTTTGACCAATCATCGTTTGGAGAAAAGTAGTTTTTCCGCAGCCGCTTCTCCCCCATATAGCAGTCAAGCTACCTTGTTCAAACTGCATATTAGGATAATGAATCCCGTTTATTGCTAAGTCCTTTGTCTCTAAAACAACTTCACCTGGCTTGTGAAGGTCAGGAAGCATATCAAAGACTTTCGGTTTACTTCCATCTAAAGAAATAATGTTATCGTACACGCCCTCCCAAAGTTCAATATTATGGTCGATAGCTAACACAGTAACATTTAACTTTTTGATCATGCCGATGATTTCCTTCGCAGAAGTCATATCAATATTAGCGAAGGCTTCATCTAAAATGATACATTTTGATTTCAAGGAAAGAATGCAGGCGAGGGCACATTTTTGTTTTTCTCCTCCTGACATGTGATGGAAGTTTTTGCCAAGAAGGTGATGAATGCCTAATGTATCGACAACATCTTCTATCATGGCGTCCATTTCATGTTCTGGTGTGCCGATATTTTCCAGACAAAAAAACAATTCGTTTTCTAAAGTATTCATACAAAATTGTAAGTCTGGGTTTTGAAACATCATGGCAACATAGGCAACTCTTTTGTCAGGTGTCAGTTCATGAATATTGATCTCATCAAAGAAAACTTGGCCATTTGTTAAAACACCGCCATTTTCTGGGTACAGTCCGGCAAGTATGTAGGCAAGGGTGGATTTGCCAGAACCGCTTTTCCCTGCCAGCAGGGTAATTTCACCTACTGGCAAAGAAAAATCAAGGTTCTCAATGATGTTTTTAGGGGAATCTTTAAAATATTTAAACGTAAGATTTTTTGCGTAAAGGCTCATCTATATTACCTGCATATTTTTCGCCGATAGGATATGATTTTAATACCCCGGCTTTTGCCAGTCTGTCTGCCAAAAATTTAGAGAATCCACCACTAATCAGCAAGGCACTTGTCAGTCTGATGAAGAAACGAATGGCAATAATTTCAGGAAGAACATTGTTCCAAGCACCTCGATACCAAGCAAGAACAAAGCTGGCAATCGTTGCTCCTGTCGCTGCTAATAGGACAGTAGTCCGGTTAAATTTTTTGTATCCGAAAGCCGCAAAGAATACCTCTGCACCAAGCCCTTGGAAAAATGCAGAAACAACGACAGTAGAAGCAAAAGCACTTCCCATTAACACTTGCACTAGTCCAGTAAGTGTTCCTACAACGGTAGCCACTCCAGCCTTTCGCATAATGTATGGGGCGAAAACAGCCGACATAAAGAAAATACCAAAGACGAATTCCATCGCCATATCACCTAAACCAATCGGTGCAAGTAGGGGGGTAACTGTAAAAGCAACAAAGTGTACGACAGCAAAACAAATTACCGCAAAAAATACAGAGATTAAGCTTACCAAAATAACATCTTTTAACTGCCAAGTATGTAAATTCCATAAAGATTTTTTCTTATTCATTTGAAATTTCCTCCTTCGTGGTATGTACTAGAATAGATAATTATTATTTCAGTTTGCTAGACTAGGGCTATTGACTGATAAAGTGACCTGCAAAACAAAATGGTCGATATGCTTCTCGGCATATTCCATGATTTCTTGAAAATAATCAAAAATATCATGAACATCTCCAGAAAGTTCCGTAGCATAATGTGAAGATCCATTGTATAAACCTTTGTCCATAGCTGTGTTTACGACATAGGCAATATGATCCATATAATCAGTAATACCTAAAGGATAAAAAGAAATTTTACTTAAGACAGGGAAATTTTTCTCTACGTGAGACAGATGTTCTTCTGTCTGTTCCAATTTACTGTCTTCATCCACATCTCCTGGACATCCTTTTGAGAAGGTAGCTTCCATGGT
>DAIDKD010000287.1 GCA_027451065.1 Bacillaceae bacterium
AGGGTCTGGTACTGAAGCGTTCTGCTATGGTTGGAACTTGTATTGAATATGACAGCTCCGACCCACACTACAGTCTTGATATGATGTGCCTAGAATGGTCGGGAATTGGCCATGGAGACTATCGATATAGCCCCGCAGAAATAAAAATGCCCGACGGCACCTTTGCGAGCGATTTCACCTATGTATCTCATCAACTCATTGATGGATTTGTACCAATGGAGTCTATGCCAAGCTCCTATGGCGAGAATACAGATTGCAAAACCCTGAAGATTCTTTTAGAAGACAAAGCCACAAAAGTTTTCTTGACACTTTATTTCACGGTCTATGCTACTTCAAATGTCATCACAAGGCGAGCAGTTTTAAAAAATACACATGAGCATCCCCTTGTCATCCGTCGTCTCATGAGTATGATGGTGGATATGCCAAATAGAAATTATAAAATGATTACCTTTGATGGAGGTTGGATCAAAGAAGCACACCGACACGACCGTAAAATAGAATATGGCATGTACAGTAACTTTTCCACAACAGGAGCTAGCAGCAACCGACACAACCCTGGTTTTTTACTTGCTGAGGAAACTGCTTCGGAAAATCATGGCTGGGTATATGGATTTAATTTGATTTATAGCGGTAATCATTTTGGTGGCATAGAGCTTAGTAATCATCAAATTGCCAGAGTAGTGTTAGGCATAAATCCTCACTGCTTTGAATGGGAGCTGAAGGAAGGTGAATCCTTTGAAACACCGGAAGCAATCATGACATTCAGCGAAAACGGCTTTAATGGAATGAGTCATCACTTCCATGATTTTATCAACAACCATATTGTTCGTGGGGAATGGAAAGGAAAAGAGCGCCCAGTACTACTTAACAATTGGGAAGCGCATTTTTTTAAATTTAACCAGAGAAAGTTGCTCCATTTAGCACGACAAGCAAAAAAACTAG
The DNA here is from genome assembly GCA_027451065.1 of Bacillaceae bacterium. Classification (GTDB taxonomy): domain Bacteria; phylum Bacillota; class Bacilli; order Bacillales; family Bacillaceae_G; genus DAIDKD01. The sequence goes on from DAIDKD010000287.1 coordinate 943, forward strand.
GTGTGGAACTATTTGTCCTTGACGACGGTTGGTTCGGCAACCGCAACTCTGATAAAGCAGGACTTGGGGACTACGACGTAAATCTGAAAAAGCTACCTTCAGGAATAAATGGTTTTTCAGAAAAAATTCAAAATATGGGGATGAATTTTGGCCTCTGGTTCGAACCAGAGATGGTAAATGAGGATAGCAAACTTTACCGTGAGCATCCAGAATATGCGATTAAAATTCCCGGTCGAAAACAGACTCTAGGTCGAAATCAATTTGTTTTGGATTTATGCAACCCAGAAGTTCAAGATTACATTATTTCCTCCGTTGGAAAAGTCTTAGATGAGGCAAATATATCTTATGTAAAATGGGATATGAACCGTCACATCAGTGATGCCTTTTCAGAGACTATCAGCAACCAGGGTGAATTTTTTCATAAATACATAATAGGTTTATATCGAGTCTTGGATAGAATTTTTTCTCCACGGCCTCATATTTTACTAGAAAGCTGTGCTAGTGGCGGAAATCGCTTTGATTTAGGGATGCTGTGCTATTCTCCACAAATATGGGCTTCCGATAATACCGATCCGATTGAGCGCTTGAAAATACAAGGAGGATTATCCTATTTATACCCTCTCTCGACAATAGGAGCTCATGTTTCCAGTGCACCTCATCAACAAACACTGCGGGAAACTCCTCTTTCTACAAGATTCAATGTTTCCTGTTTTGGTAATTTAGGATATGAGCTTGATTTAAAATATTTATCACGTTTAGAAAAGCAAGAAGTAAAAAAGCAAATTGAATTTTATAAAAAACATCGTCAACTTTTTCAGTTCGGTGCATTTTCTCGCCTTCCTGTGCCAAAAAGTAATAAAGTAATTTGGCAATGTGTCAGCTCCGATAAAAAGAAGGCTGTTTCCGGATTTTATCAAACGATTGCCTCTGCGAGCGAAGGGTATGATTATTTATGCGTTGAAGGTCTGGACAAAGAAACAAATTACAAGGTTACCACGAAGGAACAAAATCTATATATCAAACGTTTTGGAGGGTTGGTGAAGCATATTCTACCAATCGAGCTTGACCCTGATGGCTTTATCATGCGTACAGTAAATAAATTTTATAAGCTAGATGACTGTGTAGAGACCTATGAAGGAGACGGAGCTTTGTTAAAAGGGGGAATACTTTTGAATAACCAATTTATGGGTAGTTATTATAATCCAGAGACCCGTTTGCTCGGTGATTTTGGTTCCAATTTATATGTAACGGAGGCGACAGAATGAAGGAAATATCAAAACGAAACCAATACACTTTCGGCATTGGCACCATCGGAAGAGATATGGTTTTTACACTAATCAGTATGTATTTAATGTTTTTTCTAACAGATATTTTAGTCATTTCTGTTTCAGAACTTTGGTGGGTAACAGTCATTATCGTCTGCGCTCGAATTTTTGACGCAATTAACGACCCTATTATGGGAACAATTGTAGATAACACCGATACAAAGTACGGAAAATTTAAACCTTGGATTGCTTTAGGCGCTGTCCTTTCTGGCATATTTACCATTCTTCTTTTTCTTGATACTGGTCTAAGTGGCAGCGGGTTTCTTATCTTTTTCACTATTGTTTACCTTATTTGGGGAATCAGCTTCACCATTAACGATATTTCCTTTTGGTCGATGCTGCCTACTTTAAGTGTAGACCAAAAGGAGCGGGAAAAAATCGGCTCTGTCGCCCGAATTTTTGCTCTTATTGGTGTGTTCTTCGTCGTAGCCGGTATTGTTCCAATTACAGCGATGTTGGGAGAAGCTTTTGGTAGCCTGCAAAAAGGGTATTTAGCTTTTGCTGTGTTAATCGTCGTTATTATGTGGGCTGGCCAATTAGTAACCTTGTTTGGTGTCAAAGAGCCAAAAGGTGTGTTTCACAAAGAAGAGCGTACTTCGCTTAAAGGAATGGCTCATGCTATTTTTAAAAATGATCAACTACTATGGGTTGCTATCTCTATGGCTCTATTTATGACTGGCTATACGACTACAACGAGCTTTGGGATATTTTACTTTGAGTATGTTTACGGCGATATTGGAATGTTTTCTGTTTTCGCTATTATTCTTGGTATCTCCCAAATTACATCACTGCTTATTTTCCCAGTAGTCAGCAAATATTTTAAGCGGAAAACTATTTATTCCGGGGCTACAGCTCTTGTGGTCATCGGCTATATTATCTTCTTTTTCGCTCCAACTGATACGATGTTGTTTATCGGTATCGCAGGAGTGCTTATTTTCGTTGGACAAGCGGCTATTCAGTTATTGATGTTATTGTTCTTAACAGACACTGTGGAATACGGGCACTGGAAATTAGGAAAGCGTAATGACAGTGTTACTTTTTCTCTCCAGCCCTTTATCTTTAAAATAGGCGGAGCTATCGCTAGCGGTATTGTTGGTGTCACAGTGATTCTTTCAGGAATTCAAGAAGCAGAGGCAGGAGCCGATTTAACAGAGCAGGGGCTATTGATACTCAGATTCTCTATGCTCATCTTACCTCTCCTTTGTATTCTTGCTGGATACCTTATTTATCACTTTAAGTTCAAAATCGATGAAAACATGTATGAGGAAATTGTTTCTGATTTAAAAGCACGTGGGGAGATTGAACTTTAGGAACACATGGTAGCTACCAAAAAAAGGGCTATCTCAAAAGTCGATTTGTTCCCCATAATATAGAAATAGTCAACTTAGAAAAGCTTGATTTCATCGCTCTTCATCG
>DAIDKD010000288.1 GCA_027451065.1 Bacillaceae bacterium
GCTTTGACGGCTCTTTATTGCTGACGGGAGGAGGTTTATTTATAGGAGCCCTTCTTAGTCTAAGTTTCTTGACTGCCACAACATGGATTCTTTACTTTAAACAATTAGCGGAAATTGAAAGTGAGCTTTTAAATTTCAAGAGCCTTATTCAAATCGGGTTTCCAAAAGAAGAACTGATGAAAGCCATTTACTTAAAAGAAGTGATTAGCTTTGGAATTCCCTTAATCTTAGGAATATCTCATAGTTTCTTTGCAGTCAGAGCTGGATGGCTATACTACGGAACCTCTTTATATGGTCCCTTTCTTGTCACTATTATGAGCTATTGCGTTCTGTATGGGGCTTTTGCTTACAGAACTGTTGCTCAATACCGAAAGTTACTTGAGGAAATGTAAAAAGGGTATGAAAAATGGTCAATAAACAACCATTTTTCACACCCCGCAAGAACGGCAAGCATGATACTTTTTGAACGAATCCTCTTACTATCATTATGACAGTACCTCTTTTTCTACTTTTCGATAATAAAACCAACGGCAAACCCCATAATAGATGATTTGAATCAGCAGTAACACTCCCAATACTTGTAAATCTATTAACTGTATTCCTTGACTAAACATATGATTCATTGCAGTTAATGCTACGATTCCATGAATAAAAGCAACAATGATTGGAGTAAAGAACAAAATTCCTACCTGTTGAGAAATCATCTTTTTTAATTCTTTTCTTGTTAAACCAATCTTGCTAATCATACGGAATTTCTGAATATCAATGTTCATATCACTAAATAAACGGAAGTACAAGAAACTACCTGCTGAGACAAAAAAGACGACTCCGATAAATAAACCGACAAATAATATTGGCGTATAGATATCTAAGATTATACGAATTGTTGCCGTTTTTGAAGAAAAATTATTATCTGAAGCAAATTCTTGGGCAATTGCAATAATTTGCTCTTCGCTAGCATTCTGAGGCTCCCATATCTTCATGATATGTGGCGTGAATGATGTTGATAGTTCTTGATAAACAGTATCTGAAACAATCACAGTTGGATGATAGTTTTCGACCACTTTTGATGTAATTTTTTCTGAAACTGATAGTGAAGTCTGATTAATATTGACACTTGTCCCAATCTTTTCATTGGATTTTTCATCACTTGCCAATGCAACAACCACACTTTGACCCTCAACATTTACTGTATCTTGATTTAAAATTTTTGCTAGTTGATTATATATACTTTCAGAAACGATAACGAAATCATCATTCTTTAGCCATTCAAAAATCATTGACTCCGCTTGAACATTATGTTCAGATAAAATTTGCTCAAATTCCGTAGAAAAAATATCGATAGCTTCCTGCGCTTTGGCACCGCTGTAATCATATGGCATGTAGCTAAATTCGTACGGTATTGCGTCAAAAATTCCTAATGACCTTTCCTTAAAATTATATAAAGAAGCAATTGCTGTAAAACCTACCGTTGAAATAATTGCTACCAAGAAAAAGGCACGAGCATTATCCTTCATTCGGAAGCCTAAATCAGAGAAGACAAGGAGATTTGTTTTCTTCCAGAACAATTTCTTTCTACCCTTGCATTTTTGAACAAAGAATATGGTGAATTGATCAAATAAGAATTTCGTTCCAATGATTACGAGGATGATGACAGGTATCATCACAACCGGTACCATCGCTGCAGGTACGCTAACAGCAATCACATAACCTATGATTATTAATAAAACTCCCATAAGAGATTTCCGAGAAGAAGCTTTGATTTCACCTTTCCCGAATTTATCACTTTTTAATAATTCTTGTAGCGTGAATTTTGGCAATTTAAATTGAATAAACATAGAAATAAGTAAAAATAGAATCATAAATGAAACGAAAGTTAGCAAAATTGACTCCGTTGGAAAATAGGCTTCCAAAGTGATGTTTAACATCGCTTCACTTGCCGTTAAAATCACTTGGGAAAATCCAGTTCCAACAATGATTCCACATACAGTGGCAAAAAAACCAATTACTAAATTTTCTTGAAAAATCATTTTCTTCAATTGTTTTGGAGACATGCCCTGCATCATAAATGTTCCAAATTCTTTTTTTCTTGTTTGTAAGAAAATATCCATGGAATACATCACAAAGAAAAAGGAGAAAACATAGATAATCCCTGATGCAGCCATCATTCCAGTTGTAACTGCTGTACCTAAATTTTTCGCTTCTAAGGCTGGATGAAAAGCGAATACTGAAAAAGTAAAAAAGGCCATTACAGTAACCAAGGTACTCAAGAAATAAGCCAAGTACAAATGCTTATTACGGTACGTATTTCTCCATACAAATTGATTAAAGTTCATTCTTAGCACCTTCCAACTGACGTAATTCTATCATTAATTCATCATAAAAGCTTTGTCTGGAGTCCACTGTTTTGCGAATATCATTGAACAACTCTCCATCCTTGATAAATACAATTCTGTCACAAAAGCTTGCAGAAAATGGATCATGAGTAACCGTTAGAATAGTAGCTTTTTCTTCCTGATTAATTTGTGTCAGTAAATTCATAACATCATTTGAAGATTTCGTATCTAAATTCCCAGTTGGTTCATCTGCTAAAACCAACTCTGGTCGACGAATCATTGCCCTTGCCACTGCTACACGTTGAGCTTGTCCTCCAGAAATTTCACCAATTTTTTTACCTAATAAGTCATCAATCCCTAACCCTTTGGCAATTTCTTTTACTTTTGTTTCCATTGTTTTCACTGATTCACCATCTAATGTTAACGGCAAGATGATATTCTCTTCTACAGTTAAGGTTGGCAATAAGTTAAAATCTTGAAAGACAAACCCCAATTTTTGCCTACGGAATTTCGCAACATCTTCTTGATTTAGTCTACTTGGATTTACTCCATTAAGTAAAATTTCTCCCGATGTTGGCAGATCAATAGTCGCAATCATATTTAATAATGTAGATTTGCCGCTTCCAGACGGTCCCATAATCCCAATAAATTCACCATCTTCAACCGTTAAGTCAATTCCCTTTAATGCTTCAAATTGTAAATTCTCTCCAAAAGCTTTACATATATTTTTAATTTCTAACATTTTTATACCCCTCTTCCATTCCTTATTTTTTCAATCGCTGTTTCTTATAAGTAAAGTATAGGAGAATATAAAAAAGGGTGCCATCTGAATACGTGACATCAAAGTGACATTTTTGTAACTTTGGAAAGTATGAAGATAGCTTAATGTTTTAAATGGCACCAAGTACATCGTCACGAATCCAGCTAGATAAACTCTCTGCTCCGATGTCATCAAGGATTAGCACCGGCACCTCCTTCAGCGCACTTAGTTTTTCTTCCACTTCTCCAGTTTTAATAGCTGCTTTGATTTCTCCAAGAAACTCAGGGACGTACACCATCAACATTTCCACATTTCTTTTCGCAATCATCACTTCAAGAGCTTCCATGTCCTTTTCGCTTAAATCAACACCTCGCTTACGTCTATGAAGATATTTATCTGTGACTTTTTGTCTGTACTCCACTAACGATATTTTCTTCTGGCTAGATTCGGTATCTTCTCCAGAGGTAGCACATTGGAAAGTCGGAATCCCCTCATTGTCCACTTTGTACACTTTCTCTTCACTACTTGGACACTTCGACTGCCCCTTTTGGACAGTATAAAAAAATTATGAAATAATT
>DAIDKD010000289.1 GCA_027451065.1 Bacillaceae bacterium
TATACATTTTAAGTGTGCCACTTATTTTTAAACAAGTGAAACTTGAATGGATGAAATTCGAAAGTCCGATTGATTTTATATGGAGATGGGAATATCATCACAACAAAAATCTTCGCAAAGAATTAGGTTTAAGTGATGACAATCAGAATAAGTTAACGTTTAATTTAACAGACAGTGGTATTGTCCTAGGGCAATTAGCATACAATTTATACAATGGATATAAATATTTTAACTTGCTGGATATGCTGAACAAACTTGATGAAGAACATCTAAATGTGTTTTATCAAGCTGTGGATATACGTTTGGGAAAATAAGCGTTAGTTCAATATGAACAAGCTTTTTTGATGAGGATATCGGAGAAAAGTCATTTGTGAAGAAATTGTTTGCAAACGGCTTTTTGTGTTGAAATGAAGTTACAGTGGTGGAGCAAATTGTGCAATTTGAGCCCATATTCTACCTCGCTGGATCGAAAGAGATAGTATATGGGCTATTTAGAATCTATGAAAAGATCTCCCCACCAACTAAAAGATGGTTTTTTAAATCAAAAGTTTTGTTTACGATATTCAGTTGGTGTGCATCCTATAAAATCTTTAAATTTTTTTGAAAAATAGCTTGGGCTATCAATTCCTACCTCACGACAGATAGTCGTTATATCATGATTTGTTTCTAATAATAGTCTTGAGGCAGAGGAAATTCTATGTTTCAGAAGGTATTTCATTGGAGAAACTCCAATAACTTTTTGAAAACAGCGAAGACTTTCCCGGCTACTTATATTTGCAGACGCGGCAATCTCACTTAGAGTGATGGGGTTTTCGTAATTTTGATGTATATAGTCTAACATCGTTTTAAGGCGAACCAAATCTCGATTTTTTGAGGGGTTTTCTTGCTTTATTTGAGATTCCATATTTCGAATAATCAAGTACCAAATCCTAGACAGTTTCTCTCGGACAACCCATTCAAATCCATGATTTTCTTCTTTGTAAGCATCGTAAGCATCATGAATGGCTTCGATGGCTTCTTTTTGCCAATCAATTTTATTTTGAAGAATGATTATTGGTAGGTTGGTTGCGTTAAGTAAAGGTCGAACATAATGTTGTTCAAAAAAACTTTCAATTGATCCCGAGACTAGAGATGAGTGAAATAAAAGGGAATGGAGAATACAACTTTCATCTCCCACAACACGCGCGGAATGCAACGTATTCGTGTTGATAAAACAACCCACGCCTTTCTCAAGTACATGTGTTTCCCCGCAGATATTCAATTGAACAACGCCACTCTTCACAATGAAAACTTCAATTTCTCCATGCCAGTGCCAAGGCAACTCGCCAGATAAGTTATTTTTTATGTCTGTAAAGTAAGCTGAACATGGAAATATTGGTGTCCCTTGTTGATTCATTTGGCGTTGACTTTTATTAAGCTCCGGCTCACAATCTTTAATCGACATCAAATTCACCTCTTTCATAATAATGGGCGTTATTATTATAGTATAGGCCGCTTTTATTATTGTTTCAAGAGTAAAATTTCGTTTTAATTATAGTAAGTAAAAGAAAGGTTAAGGTGATGAAATGAAAAATTATATTGATTTACACATGCATTCGACGTTCAGTGATGATGGTGAATTTACACCGGCAGAAATAGTTCGCCAATGTAAAGAGGCAGGGATTCGTGTGATGTCCCTAACGGATCATGACTCTGCAAGAGGAAATACAGAAGCCAAGAAGGAAGCTGAAAAATATAACATTAAATATATCACAGGAATTGAAATTGATTGCACCTTTCAAGGTATTAACTTACACCTCTTAGGCTATGGAATAAATGCAGAAAGTCGTGATTTTAAGGAATTAGAAGAAAGTATCTTATCAGGAGAAAGAAATGCATCTCGTGACCGTCTTCATTTAACTCGTCAGCTCGGCTTTGATATTTCGGAAGCAGAATTAAACGCAATTTCGAATATTGATGACGGAACAGGAATCTGGACTGGGGAAGTTTTTGCTGAAGTATTATTGGAAAAAGAAGCATACCGAAGTCATGAGTTACTACTTCCTTATCGAGAAGATGGAGAAAGAGGCGACAATCCTTTTGTAAATTTTTACTGGGACTATTATGCACAAGGAAAGCCTTGTTATGTGAAGGTTGATTTTCCAGAGCTAAAAGAAGCAATTGATATCATACAGAGGAATAACGGTAAAGCTGTATTGGCACATCCAGGCAACAACTTGAAGGGGCGTTTTGAATTATTTGCTGAAATTGTTAAGCTTGGGATTGATGGTGTCGAGGTATTTTGTAGTTATCATGATGAAGAGATTGCCAAGTATTTCTATGAACAGGCTGTGAAACATTCCCTTATCATGACTCTTGGAAGTGATTATCATGGTAAAACGAAACCTTCTGTCAAATTGGGAGATACCGGATGCTGGCTTAATCCACAGGAAATAATGGAGCAATTAGATTTATTCTAACTCCTATTTTTTCATAGATTATAGGGTCATTTATTGTCGAAGTACTTTGTTTTTTAATAAAGTAGCGAAAAGTTAGGGGTGCCGTATGAAAACAGTATTAAAAAAAATGAAAGTTCATTTATCTAACTTTGGAAAAGCAATGCTAGTTCCAATTGTAGCTATGCCCGTTGCTGGATTACTAAGCAGATTTGGTCAGCCTGATTTATTAAATCTTGCTGTTTTGCGAATGTCAGCGGATGTGGTATTCGGCAACTTAGATTTATTGTTTGCGGTAGGAATAATTCTCGCCTTTACAAAAACAAAAGATAAATCTATTCCTGTTTTAGCTGCTGTCTTGTCTATCATGGTCTTCAACAATGCACTAACCTATTATAATGAAGGTTTATCAATGGGAGTTATTGCTGGAATTCTAACGGGGGGGTTAGTAGCCTATATATACGAAAAAAGCCGATTTTGGAAAATGCCTAGCGCTTTCAACCTCTTTACGGGTGAAAAGTTTGTATTAACCTTAGGACCAATTGCCATGATACCATATGCCTTTTTCTTTAGTTTAATTTGGGAACCGATTCAAAGTGGTCTTGATAGTTTTGCACTATGGATGGGAACAGCCGGGATAGTAGGAGTCTTCTTATTTGGTTTTTTAAACCGATTATTGGTTCCAACAGGGTTCCATAATATTTTAAATGCTTATATTTTATATCAGCTAGGTAGTTTCGTTTCCACAGATGGAACACTTGTAACAGGAGAAGTTGCTAGATTCCTAGCCGGAGATTCTACCGCTGGAACGTTTATGAGCATGTTTTTTGTCATTATGATTTTTGGTTTGCCAGGAGCTTGCATGGGGATGTATCAAGCAGCAAAAAATGAACAAAAAGTATCGGCAAAAGGATTACTTTATCCCGCAGCACTCACTTCCCTTTTAGCAGGAACAACAGAACCAATTGAATTTACCTTTATGTTCACTAGCCCACAATTATACTTGTTACATTCGTTCCTAGCAGGATTAGCAGGGGCAATCTTATATTTAACAGGAACAAAGCTTGGCTTTGCTTTTGGATTTAACATTTTGACTTGGTGCTAAACTGGTACATGGGTACGAATGTTATCTTTATTCTGATTTTGGGTATTATTTATTTCTTTCTATACTGGTGGAGCTTCAAATTTATTATTTTAAAATTTGATTTGAAAACACCGGGGAGATAAGAC
>DAIDKD010000290.1 GCA_027451065.1 Bacillaceae bacterium
TTCTCATTCTCTCTAAAAGGTTCATTTTTTTCCTCCTACATTTTCTATAATATAAATTGGCTGATATCTTTGTTTTTGGCAATTGTGTTTAATTTTTCTTCCACATATTGCGGAGTTATAATTACTGTTTCCAGTGTAATATCTGATGCTTCAAAAGATAAATCCTCTAATAATTTTTCCATAATTGTATGGAGCCTTCGCGCACCAATATTGTCTGTTTCTTGATTTACCTGATAAGCAATCTCTGCAATCTTACGTATAGCGTCGTCAGAAAATTCAATTTTTATACCTTCCGTCTCCAATAACGCTTGATATTGCTTTGTTAGTGATTGATCAGGTTCTACTAAAATCTTGACAAAGTCATCAACAGATAGTTTAGTCAATTCAACCCGAATTGGAAATCTTCCTTGTAGTTCAGGGATTAGATCAGATGGTTTTGAAATATGAAATGCTCCAGCAGCGATGAATAATACATGATCGGTTTTCACCGGACCATATTTCGTTACTACTGTTGATCCTTCTACTATTGGCAAAATATCTCTCTGCACTCCTTCTCGGGATACATCTGCGTTAGCATTGTTGCCTCCACTTGCTATTTTGTCAATCTCATCAACAAAAATAATTCCTAACTGCTCAGCCCGATAAATCGCTTCTTGGGTTACTTCATCCATATCTACTAATTTCCCAGCTTCTTCATTTGTCAAAACGGTTCGCGCATCTTTCACCGATAATTTTCGTTTTTTCGTTTTTTTCGGCATCAGTCCGCCTAGGGCATCTTGCATATTAATGCCCATCTGTTCCATTCCAGAACCTTGAAGCATGTCAAACATGGACATTTGATTTTCTTCTACTTCAATAGTAACAATCGCTTCCTCTAACTCTCCGGCAGCTAATTGCTGCATCACGTCTTTCCTTTTTTGAGCGAGGGAAGTCTCTTCCGTCTCAGAGGTATCTGGCGTTGATTCTTGATTAGCATTCCCCATATTGAATAGCATTTCTAACGGGTTTTTCATAGGTGCTTCCTTTTTCTTACCTGGGGCAAGCAGCTTCACGATTCGTCGATTGGCTTGTTCTTCTGCTTTCTTACGAACTGTCTGCATTTTCTCTTCTTTCACAATTCGAACAGAAGTTTCAATCAAGTCGCGAACCATTGATTCTACATCACGACCTACATAGCCAACTTCCGTGAACTTCGTTGCCTCAACCTTAACAAATGGTGCACCTACTAGTTTAGCAATTCGGCGGGCAATTTCTGTCTTTCCTACACCAGTCGGCCCTATCATCAGGATATTTTTAGGTGAAATTTCATCACGAATATCCTCTTGCAACAAACTCCGTCTGTAACGATTACGCAGTGCAACAGCTACCGCTTTTTTCGCATCTTTTTGACCTATAATATATTGATCAAGCCTTTCAACAACTTGCCGTGGAGTGATATCAATTTTCACTTTTATTCCTCCTCAATTTTAAATGTGGAAGTATTGTATGGCGTAAGTTTCCAGCTCTATAATTCCTCTACAATAATGTTGCCGTTTGTATATACACAAATTTCACTTGCTACTTCCAAACTTGCCTTCGCAATTTCTTTTGCACTTAAATTTCCAGCATGACGCTTTAGTGCTCTCCCTGCGGATAAGGCGTAGTTACCACCAGACCCAATTGCCAATATTCCGTCATCTGGTTCGATAACTTCACCAGTTCCTGATATTAAGAGCAAGTGGTCCTCATTCATTACAATGAGCATTGCTTCTAATTGTTTCAGCATTTTGTCGCCACGCCACTTTTTAGCCAATTCTACTGCAGCTCTAGGCAAATTACCATTAAACTCTTCCAATTTGCCTTCAAATAATTCAAATAAGGTAAAGGCGTCTGCTACAGACCCAGCAAATCCTGCCAACACTTTCCCACCAAATAATCTCCTGATTTTTTTAGCAGTATGCTTCATTACAACTGCGTTGCCCATTGTTACTTGCCCATCACCAGCAATGGCTGCTGCGCCATCATGTTGAATTGCAAATATTGTTGTCGCATGAAACTGTTCCATGTCTTTTCCTCCTTTGACTAGCTACAGCAAGCTTTGTGCTCCGCTGCATCATCCTCTTCTATTTTACCCTTCGCCTTTATTTTTTGCACGGGGGTGATTCATCATGTATACAGTTTTCAATTGTTCTTTTGAAACGTGGGTATAAATTTGTGTCGCTGATAAATTCTCATGACCGAGCAACTCTTGAATCACTCGTATGTCTGCACCTTCATTCAGCATATGAGTTGCAAATGTATGCCTTAATTTATGTGGATTTATGTGCAGCAACAATGATGTGTTTTTCATCATTTCTGACAAAACATACCTAACCCCTCTTGGTGTTAAAGGTGTTCCTTTATTATTCAGAAAGACAACATCCGTATTGTTCTTCCCTTTTTCTAATAATTTCCCTCTACCATCTTCCAAGTACATTGTTAAAGCATCTTGCGCAAAACTTCCAAAAGGAACATAGCGTTGCTTGTTTCCTTTTCCTTGAACTAACACCGTTCCGATAAAGAAATCAATATCACTCACACGAATATTACAGCACTCACTGACCCGAATTCCTGTTGCATACAATAATTCCAGCAACGCTTGATTTCTCTGCCCTAGGGTCGTAGAGATATCAGATACTTCAAATAATTTCGCTAATTCTTCGGCATAGAAAAACTTCGGTATTGACAATTCTTTTTTAGGCGAAGAGGCAACTGCAAAAGGGTTAGCCTTCACATAATCTTCTCTCATAAGAAAGCGAAAAAAAGTTCTTAAAGACGACAATCTTTGCGCAACTGTTCTTCTCGATAGTTTCCTGTCGTGCAGTGTTGTCAAGTATATCCTAATATCACTATATGTAACATCACTGACAGAGGATATTCCCTCGCTCTCCATAAAGTGAAAGAATTCTTGCACAGTAGCAATATAGCTTTCTATTGTATATTTTGAATAATTTTTTTCAATTTGTAAATATTGTAAATATTCTAAATATGATTGACACAATATTTTCATATCCACTTTTTTCTCCCACCTTACCAAAGCTACTAAATATTAACATATGACAGTATCAATGGCAATGTGTTTTTGCAAATTTTCAGTTTGTTTTTTTTGAAAAACAAACTGAATCGTGAAATTCCTCTCACATTTACGGGCAGTAAGGAAACACAACTGCCCGTAAACACCTAATTCGTTCTACTAATTCTTAGCCAGGGAAACACGTAAAGCTTCTAAAGCTCGATTTGCATAAGCTTCATAACGTTCTGCCTTCTTTTTTATCTTTTTTTCCATTGGTGGAAATAAACCGAAGTTAGCATTCATTGGTTGGAAATTCTTTTCATTTGTCGATGTAATATAACTAGCCATTGAACCAATTGCTGTTTCTTTCGGTAAAGTCATCGGTTCCTCTCCTAATACAAGGCGTGCGGCATTGATTCCAGCCAACAACCCAGATGCAGCTGATTCTACATAGCCCTCCACGCCAGTCATCTGTCCTGCAAAAAATAAATCATCTCTTTCTTTGTATTGATATGTAGGACGTAATAATTTTGGCGAGTTAATAAATGTGTTCCGATGCATTACACCGTATCGAACAATTTCTGCATTTTCTAACCCGGGAA
>DAIDKD010000291.1 GCA_027451065.1 Bacillaceae bacterium
TTTTTGTAGCATTACTTATCATTTTATCAATGGTGTCTCTCTTTATCGGTGTTAGTACGATGACACTTGGGGAAATTCTAGGCGGGGATGACGAACAGTTAGTCATTTTATTCGCAAGCCGTATCCCCAGGTTATTAAGTGTGTTAATCACAGGAGTTGGCATGAGTATATCAGGGCTGATTATGCAACAGTTAACACGTAATCGTTTCGTATCACCAACAACAGCAGCGACGATTGATTTTGCTAGATTAGGGATGCTTCTTTCTATTTTTTTCTTCGCAGGAGCTAGCCTTACTCAAAGATTACTATTTTCTTTTGTCAGTTCATTAGCGGGAACTTTCTTATTTATGACAATCATGAGAAGAATAAAGTTTCAGAATACATTATTTATTCCTCTTATTGGAATCATGTTAGGAAATGTGGTTAACTCGGTTACCATGTTTATTGCCTTACGCTTTGATTTGGTACAAAACATTAATACGTGGGCACAAGGAAGCTTTGCCACTATTTTAAGAGGGAACTTTGAATTAATATATATCAGTTTACCCTTAGTCATTATTGCGTTCTTGTTTGCTCAAAAGTTTACAATCGCAGGAATGGGTGAGGATTTTTCAACGAATTTAGGCGTTAACTACACGCTTGTTGTCAATATCGGGATGGTTATCATTGCGTTAATTTCAGCTAGCATTGTGGTGACAGTAGGAACAATTCCGTTCATTGGTTTGATTGTTCCTAATATTGTTTCTATATGGCTAGGAGACAATTTAAAGCATACATTGAGCTTTACGGCTATTATCGGTGCTTTGTTTTTATTAATTTGTGACATCATCAGCCGGCTCATCGTTTTCCCCAACGAGGTGACAATCAGTCTAACAGTGGGAGTCATCGGAAGTGTTGTCTTCTTATATTTACTCATAAGGGGGCAAACGTCGTATGCGAAATAAAAGGATTTTTCTTATTTTAATATTCCTCACAGTTGTTACTAGTTGTTTGTATTTATTTTACGGTTTGAATCCTAACTCTTTTCAGTTTGCACTGTCTAGGAGGATTCCAAATTTCATTGCTATTATCATTACAGGGAGCAGCGTTGCCTTCTCTACTGTGATATTTCAGACGGTGACCAACAACCGTATCTTAACCCCTAGTGTGTTAGGTTTGGATTCATTGTATAGCCTCATACAAACGGGAATTGTTTTCGTGTTAGGAGCATATCGAGTTGTAGAATTCGGTTCCTATGAAAATTTCTTTTTATCTGGAATATTAATGGTCTGTTTTTCCGTCTTATTGTTTCGTGTCATGTTTAGAAAAGAACAACAAAATTTGTTCTTTCTTCTGATGATCGGAATGGTTTTCGGGACACTTTTCGGAAGTTTGTCTTCCTTCATGCAGCGTATTATGGATACGGCCAACTTTTTGCTTGTACAAAACCGAACCATTACTAGTTTTAATAATGTACAGCAGTCATTAATAGGCATTTCACTTATTACGTTACTACTTACAATCATTTGGATTTGGCGTGACTTGAAATATTTAGATGTGCTGTCTTTAGGACGAGAGCATGCTATTAATCTAGGGATGAACTATCAACGTCTTGTGAGAAAATTGTTGATTGTTGTGGCCATCATGGTTTCTGTATCGACCGCTCTTGTTGGTCCGATTACGTTCCTCGGTCTCTTGGTTGTGAATCTGGCCTATCAACTATTTCATGATTACAGACATAAAACGATGATTTTCGGAGCAATTCTCATTAGTATTATTGCTCTAGTCGGTGGACAGTTCCTTGTGGAGCGCGTCTTTCAATTTGGAACAACAGTCGGTGTGATTATTAATTTTATCGGTGGAATTTATTTCATTTATATTTTACTTAGGGAGGCAAAGTTATGATTGAAGTAAGAAATGTCTCAAAGAAATATGGCTTGCAAACAGTGGTCAATGATGTTTCCGTAACAATTCAGCGTGGAAAAATTACATCCTTCATTGGACCGAACGGAGCGGGGAAAAGTACCTTGCTAGGAATGATTACACGATTATTAACTCGAGATAGTGGAGAGGTTTTTATCGATGGAAAAGAGCTGGATGCTTGGAAATCAGACGAACTTGCGAAAGTAATAGCTATTTTAAAGCAGAGTAATCATCTTAACATACGGTTAAGTGTTCGTGACTTAGTATCCTTTGGTCGCTTTCCTCATTCAAAAGGAAGGCTGACGAAAGAGGATCATGAAAAAATTGAACAAGCACTTTCCTATATGCAATTGAAGGAAATGGAAGACAAATTTTTAGACCAATTAAGTGGCGGTCAAAAACAACGTGCTTTTATTGCGATGGTGTTGGCACAGGATACAGAATATATTTTTCTTGATGAGCCTTTGAATAATCTTGATATGAAGCATAGTGTTCAGATTATGAAAATACTACGAAAAATCACAGATGAATTAGGGAAAACAGTCATCATCGTGATTCATGATATTAACTTTGCCTCGTGCTACTCTGATGAAATTATCGCTATGCAAAATGGAGAAATAGCTGTGCGGGGAAATGTTGATGAGATTATCCAGGCACCAACTTTAGGAAATATTTACGATATGCAATTCAATATTCAGGAAGTTAACAATAAAAGAATCTGTGTGTACTTTTAAAATTCACGGGAACAGAGACTGTCTTTTTGGACAATCTTTAAAATAAAATTAGGGGTGAAAGAAATGTTGAAGAAAGTAAAAGGTTTAGTAGGAGTTATGATTGCACTAGTTGCATTAATGATAGTAACTGGATGTGGAAATGAAAATGGAGAGGCGCAGGCTGATGAGCGTGAAACAGTTGAAGTGGAGCATCTGTCAGGGACAACAACGGTGAATGTGAACCCACAAAATGTTGTTGTGATGGATTTTGGTCCATTAGACGCGTTACATTTTTTAGGAGCAGATATTGTAGGAGTACCACAGTCAAGTAGTATCCCAGCTCATTTATCGGTGTTTGAGGGTTCGGAATTTGCAAATACAGGCTCTTTATCTGAACCAGACTTTGAGGCAATCTTTGAAATGGAACCAGAATTAATTGTTATTGGTGGACGTTTAGTTGATTACTATGAGGAATTATCAGAAATTGCCCCTACCATCCACGTTGGTATCGGTACTGACTATATGCCTGGTTTTGAAAGCAATATGAGATTATTTGCTGAAATTTTTGATAAGCAAGATGAAGTAGAAGCTGAATTAGCGAGCATTGCAGAGCGTGTGGAAGAATTATATGAAATTGCGACAGAGCGTGACCGAGAAACGATGGTTCTTTTAGTAAATGATGGAAATATCTCTAACTTTGGTTCTCAATCACGTTTTGGAATTATTTTTAACACATTTGGATTCGTTCCAGTAGCTGACAATGATTTAACTGGCGGCGGTGGAGGTGGAGGAGAAGAAATTAACTTCGAATTCATCTTAGAGCATGACCCAGAATATATCTTTGTAATTGACCGTGGAGCAATTTTAGGGCACGAAGGAGCTAGTGATTTACTAGACAATGAATTAGTAAATGGAACACGTGCTGCTCAAAATGGTAATATTATCTCCCTAAATAATCAAGTATGGCACACAGCACCAGGTGGAATGGAATCAACATCTATTATGATTGATGAAG
>DAIDKD010000292.1 GCA_027451065.1 Bacillaceae bacterium
TATGATATACTAAATTATAACAAACTAACTCATCCTTGTCTATTTTGCAAAACCACATAATTGATTATTAATTGTAGAATCTGCCTTCGTGTCGGATCTGCAATCGCCTGAAAAACATCGTATTTCTTTGATGCTGCCACCATTACTCCACCACACCTCGAAGATTCTCTTTGACAATACGCTCCCAACCGCGAGACATATCGTTACGAACGTCTTCAGTTTTTCTACTGCCTGATTTGGCAATGACTTCATCAGCCAATCCCCATCCACTATGCTTGAGAGAAAACTATCAAAACCTTTTCCTTTTCAAATCTAACAAAAATGTTTATAATTCTTACCAATCTTATTGGAAGGCGTGAGGAGGGTAAAAAAACAATGTGGTTTCGATTTTTCATTATAGGATTTTTTTCATTAACCGCTGCCGAACTCCTTGTGTATCAAGGCATTGAAATCTACCATGCCTTAATGGATTTATTTCATCAAAAGTAACGAGTGGAGGCTATCCGCTCTTTGCTTTCGATAAATTTTCTCCCCGCAACCTTACCTTTCACTTCTTTTTCGTACAAAAAAATTCCTCTTGCATCAATCATCAATTTCTCCCCCTTCATTCTGATAAATTCTTTTTTTCTAAACAAATTCTCAGTTTTTATGTGTACAATGAAGATGTGAAAGGATGTGTTGATAAATGAATATTCTTCTTATTGAAGATGAAAAAAGCCTTGCCGATGCACTGGCACATATTTTAAGAAAAAATAATTACTCTGTAGATGTAGCTTACGATGGAATGGACGGTCAATATCAAGCAGAAACGATGGTACATGACATTATCATATTAGATCGAATGCTTCCTGGCAGAGATGGTATCGATATTTTAAAAAATCTGCGGGAGGAAGGAATTTTTATTCCGGTTCTGATGTTAACCGCTAAAGACTCCATACAAAATCGTGTAGAAGGACTAGATGCTGGGGCCGATGATTATTTGGTCAAGCCATTTTCCAAAGATGAACTGCTTGCTCGTTTGCGTGCCCTCGCCCGTCGCCACAAGGAAGTAGTGTTCAATGATGAAATAACCATTGGAGAGGTAACATTCAGCCCATATAAAAGTGAAGTTCGCATAGGAGACCAAGTCGTTCATTTAACTGTACGTGAATCCCAGCTTCTGGAACTATTCATCAAAAACCGCGGTCTCGTGCTAAGTAAAGAGCAAATTTTGGAAAAGGTATGGGGATTTGAATCAGAAGTGGACGTAAACAGCGTGGAAGTCTACCTGTCGTATCTTCGAAAAAAGCTTGGCAACAGCCTAAAATTACAAACAGTTCGAGGTGTTGGATATTGCTTAAAGGAGGAATAAGCGATGTTTCGTAAATTAAGATTGAAGTTAATTGTCATTCACTTATCATTGATAGGGCTGATGTTATTATCCACATTTATCGGGATTAACTGGCATATGAACAGACAAGTTCAAAATAGATCCTTAGCCTTGCTGCATAATGCTGTACAAGACGTGGATGCATTGAGAACTAGATTTTCGGCTATGGATCAGTCGAATCTTTTTTATTTGCTAATTGATGAGCATGAAGAAGTGATTGAAAAGTCACCGAACGCTCCACATCACTATGAGGAAATCTTATCAAGGACATTAAAAGAGAATAAAGAGAAAGGGAACTTGCGGTACGAGGAGTATGACCTCTGGTTTATTCGTACAGAAGTCGAGGGGAATATAATGTATCTCTTTCAAAGAAACGAAGGAAATCGGATGATGTTGACCTCACTAAAGGAGACAACTTTCATTATCGGAGCAATCAGTGCCGTATTTGCTCTTCTCATCAGCGTTGTAATGGCCAATCGAGCCATTCGACCAATTGTGAGCGCGTGGGAAAAGCAACAGTCTTTTGTGTCAGATGCTTCCCACGAACTGCGTACCCCCCTAGCAACTTTAAGCATTAACTTAGAAGCTGTGCTAGATAGTCCTGATGAGACAGTAGCTGAACAATCAGAGTGGCTCATCAATATGCAAAATGAAATTACTCGCATGAAAAACTTGGTGAACGACTTGCTTCTTTTGGCAAGGATGGATGAAAAGCATGAGAATTTGTCGCGGGAATCGATCAATCTAAGTCAACTGTTAATAAAAGCATCAAACCCTTTCATCTTAATGATGGAAGAAAAAGAAATTACATTTGAACAAAAAATCGAAAAGGATGTTGAAATACTCGGTATCGAAAATCACCTTCATCAATTAATTATTATTTTACTAGATAATGCAATCAAGCATACCCCTTCTAACGGCATGATTTCATTACAACTAAAATCATCGAAAGAGAAAATATCCATTGTCGTAAAAGATACAGGTGTCGGAATTTCCAAAGAGCATCAAGAGCATATTTTCGAGCGCTTTTATCGAGCTGATACGGCCAGAAACCGCACCTCTGGAGGAGCTGGTCTTGGATTGTCCATTGCAAAAACTATCGTGAACAATCATAAAGGAAAGCTACACGTAGAAAGTGCAGTTGGAAGTGGGACTACGTTTGAAATTTTACTACCAAAAAGCTAAATAATTGTTTCTTTTAAGCTTATTCTCAGACTAGATTGCTATCCTAACAGGGTAGTTAATTTAGAGGAGGAATGACAGTGAAAAAAATACGAATTGGATTGCTGGCTGCTTTGTTATCTATCAACTTGACAGCTTGCGCTTCGCCGGACCTAGAAGCATCAGAACAACATACAGGTTCAACAGAAATCTTGGAAAATAAGCTTGCCAATGTAAATGTGCGAGGAACAATTGTTAACATAAATGGGAATGAAGTCACGATTGATGTTGAGATTGCCAGTCCAGTTGGCGAGCGTGATACGATTGAGCTTGAAAGTGATAGCCTCAAATTTGATGTAACAGGTGTTTCCATCGTTCGAGTAACCCGTGGTGTTGATGGTGTTACTGAGGAAGCCGTCAGCATCCATGAGCTTTCAGAAGGTGATACTTTATTTGTGACATTTTCAGCGAATGGCACCATTGAAAACATCAGCTTCATGTAGAACAGAAATCCATTTATTTAGCTTTTAGAGGAGAGATGAAATTTGAAAACATTGTTAAGAAGTGCACGTGCAATCTTTCGTAGTCCCGCACGCACTCTACTTTTAACCCTTTTACTTGCTGTTAGCATGAGCCTTGTGCTAATGATGCTTGTCATCGGCGGCGCAGTTGATGAACAAATTGCTAACATTCGCTCTGAGGTTGGAACGGATATCCACCTCATTCCTTCTGGAGCTACTGAACCAGGAGCGATTCCAACCATGTCTGAAGAGAGTGTGGAGCAAATCCTTGATTTACAAGGTGTCAACCATATCAACAAACAATTCAGCCAAACAGTCGAAGACAGTTCCTTTGTCGGAGCCGCTTTGACTGAAGAAGGAAAAGCACTGATGCAAAATCGTGGCATGTCTGAGGAGGAAATGGCGAATATAACTGAAAATGCTATGATTACAGTCGCCGGAAGTAACGCCCCCGATGCTCTAAGTAGCCGCAATCGTGTCACCACTGGATTGGGAACGGTCGTTGATGCAGCACCTAATGTGGAAATCATTGAAGGACG
>DAIDKD010000293.1 GCA_027451065.1 Bacillaceae bacterium
TGGAACGTGAAAATATTTTCATACCACAGACTTGACTGCTTAGCTTCTGGCGAACTGTTCAGCATTATCAATGTATAAATCCTATCTTCTTTTTTCTTGCTGTTTTCGTAAACAAAGTGATTTAAAATAGAATGATTTTTTCAGAAAAATACGATAATATAAGTTTGAATATAGATTTTTAGCGGATTGATGGGAATGGTAGAGTTTTTCATGATAATTCCTTTATTAATATATTTGGGAATCTTCATTTTCGCTATTTATGTAGTCATTACAATTTTGAAGTTAATGAACCAAAGAAATGAATACTTAAAGGAAATTCGTGATGAACTAAAGAAAGGTAATAGTGACCGTTAGTTTATCAGCGGTGATTCTACTAACATTCATGATTTTATTGCAATTATAAATATGATAACTAGCACAAAAGGACTAATCTTGATGATGACGATTAGTCCTTTTTTCTTTCAGAGCTATGCAGTTTGCTCCAACTGTAGCTCATAGGATATAAGATAGAAAACTTTCTCTTACCTTTCAAAAATAATCTCCACCCGAAGCCCTTGCTTTCTGAATAACATCATTTTGATAAACACCGAAAACAAACATTTTTTGTACTTCCCTCTTATATCAAAAATTCAAGTCTTAACGTACAATATTTCTATTTTGCTGTCCGTCTCCCTTAGACAGTGTACCTACATTCTTTCGATAAACAGAAATATTAAGTAAAATCGTTAATATTGTTAATACACAATAACCAATTAATATTGATAACGTGTATCCATAACCATACTCTCCTTGCATGTTTTTTTAGTATGGCTTAAACGTCTTTAACCTCAACGCATTTAATAAAACGGAAATAGAACTAAATGCCATGGCTCCCGCTGCAAAAACAGGATTCAACAATGGTCCGCCAAAAATATACAAAGCTCCTGCTGCTACTGGGATTAAAATACTGTTGTACAAAAATGCCCAGAACAGATTCTGCTTAATATTGGCGATGGTTTTTTTGCTTAACTGTACGGCAGTCGGTACTTCCATCAAATCACTTTTCATCAGGACAATGTCCGCCGATTCAATGGCTACATCCGTACCAGAGCCGATCGCAATCCCCACATCAGACTGTGCAAGTGCTGGTGCATCATTGATTCCGTCACCGACCATAGCAACTCTTTTCCCTTCAGCTTGCAGACGTTTGACTTCTTCTGCTTTATTTTCAGGAAGCACTTCCGCTAACACACGATCGATTCCAACCTGCTTGGCGATGGCCGCGGCAGTTTTTTTGTTGTCACCTGTAATCATCGCTACTTCAATTCCCATTTTGTGAAGTTTTTCAATAGCTGCACGACTGCTTTCTTTCACCACATCGGCAACAGCTACAATCCCGATAATGTTAGAATCAGCGGCCACAAACATTGGCGTTTTCCCTTCAGATGCTAACATATCCGCTTTTTGGTTCAATTCGTCTAAAGCTATTTCCTTCTCGTCCATTAAGCGACGGTTCCCAATGAGAATCTGCGAACTGTGAATCAACGCTGAAATTCCTTTTCCAGTGATTGCTTCAAAGTTTTCGACCTTGAAAAGCTCCAACCCTTTCTCTTCCGCTTCTGCGACAATCGCCTCTCCTAAAGGGTGTTCCGATCCTTTTTCAGCAGATGCCGCCATTTGAAGCAAAAAGCTCTCTGATACGTCACCAACAGTGACTATATCTGTTACTTGCGGCTTTCCTTCTGTAATGGTACCAGTTTTGTCAAACACAATGGTCTGTAGTTTATGAGCGGCTTCCAATGCGCCCCCGCCTTTGATGAGAATCCCGTTTTCTGCTCCTTTTCCAGTACCGACCATGAGTGCTGTCGGTGTGGCAAGTCCTAGTGCACAAGGGCAAGCAATTAACAGAACTGCCATTAAAATGAGTATGGAAAATTCCATGTCACCAGTTGCGATAAACCATCCGAGCCCGGCAACAATAGCGATGCCAACTGCAACTGGAACGAAATAACCTGTGATAATATCGGCAACTTTGGCAATAGGTGCTTTTGAACCTTGAGCATCTTCTACCAGCTTGATAATCTGCGCCAAAGCTGTGTCTGCACCAACTTTCTCTGCTTGAAAATAAATCATTCCATTTTTATTAATCGACGCCGCAAACACTTTATCTCCTGCTTTTTTATCTACTGGCATACTTTCCCCAGTAAGCATAGATTCGTCAATGGCAGTAAATCCTTCTGTAATTATACCGTCTACGGGAATTTTTTCCCCTGGACGCACGAGAACAATATCGCCGATTTCTACTTCGCTAATAGGTACTTCCATTTCTTTGCCGTTATGAATAATCGTCGCTGTTTTCGGAGCCAATCCCATAAGCTTTTTAATAGCTTCAGAGGTTTTTCCTTTCGTAATAGCTTCCAATGTATTCCCCAGTAAAATTAATGTTACAATCACACCAGCTGTTTCCAAATACAAATTCATCACCGCATGATGATGACCGCCATATACTTGAGTAATTGCCCAAGTACTGTATACAAGTGCCGCTCCTGTCCCGATAGCAACGAGAGAGTCCATATTAGGAGCACCACGAAACAATGCTTTCAACCCAATTCGATAAAAGTCGATTCCGGCGATGACAATTGGTATGGTAAGAATAATTTGAATCCACATGAAGACAAATGGATTTGTCATCGGGTCCATGAATTGCGGCACACCAAGGGGCAGCCAGTCAATCATCGGAACCATTGCTATGTAAAAAAGCGGAAGACAGAAAACGGTAGAAACAATCGTTTTGATCCAAAGTGTTTTAATTTGCTTTTCCTTACGTATCTTGTCTTCATCCACCGCGCTTACATCATCCACATCAAGTGGTTGAAAACCAGTTTCTTCGATCACACGTTTTATTTCCGATAGTTTCACAACTCTAGAGTCATAGGAAACAACTGCTTTTTCAGTGGCAAAATTAACCGACACCTCATGAACCCCATTCATTTTCCCAATCGCTTTTTCTACTTTATTGGAACAAGAGGTACAACTCATTCCACCAATGGGAATGGTGGCACTTCCTGTACTTCTCTCTTCTACAACTTGAAAGCCTAAGCTTGTTACGGTTTGTTCAATTTTCTCTAAATCTAGCTCATTCTGGTCATATTCAACAGATAGTTTTTCTGTCGCTAAATTAACCGATGCTTTGACCACTCCTGGAATTTTGCTAACTGCCTTTTCCACCCTATTTGTACAAGCAGCACAACTCATTCCTCTTACTGAAACTGTTTGTTTTGCTATTATTTTTTCCACAACAGCACCTCCTTAGAAACAAATATACTACACGGGGGTATGGTATGTCAATTGTGTTTTTGGTATTTTACCTTATGTATCATTATGATAAGAATTAAAATGATTTTAAGATAAATAAAAAATCCATCCAATATCAAGAGACTAACATCGCCTTAGTAAGATATTCACTATCCTGTCACTACGCCACCCCCTCTTCCTTTTGCCT
>DAIDKD010000294.1 GCA_027451065.1 Bacillaceae bacterium
TTGAGTCTCAATTTATATTTATGAAAGAGCATATTTCTACAAAATCCTCTGTAGCATTTATTGGTAAAAATCTTGAACTGACTAGTATGCTTGCAATGACTTGCTTTTGGGATGGTAATAACAGACATTTTATTTATTATACGGATATTATATACGACCATATAGACACAGCCATGAAGGTAAATCACTCTAAAGATATAGAAGGAATATCTTTTCTTATAGAGAACAGATTCATTCTTCAAGCTCTGGATTTCCGTGTACCACTTCATCTCTTTTCCAGAGAGCATGGAAAAAAATTACCTGTACAAACACTTTCAGGGAAAGAGGAGAGCAAAATACATCCTGCTTTCTATCTTATACAGAATTTTCCACTTATGCATCGCTCTACGCGTGATTATTCGGAGATTGCTATTCACACAGAAGAACGGCTGGCAATGTTGGAGTCTACCTTTGCACTTGTTATTGGTAAGGAGTACTATGTCTTGGAGGAATGTATTCAAGCTGGGCTTTGCTACGAGAAAAATTCGTTATCTACAGCACTTGTACATGGAGTTTCAGCCCTCGAAAACTGCGAGAAGACTTTCAGCATAGAAGTAAAGTTCTGTGTCTACATGATTCTAACGATTATTCTTTCGGCAAAAGATAGAGTGAAAGAAGCTGCAAGTAAAAGAGGGGAAATAGAAAGCTTGATAGGGGAAAACAATGCTCAACACCTGTTCCCAAATTTATTGGCCTGCACAACAAAAATAAAATTATGGCGTGACGATCAAGTGATTGCTAAAGAGTGGCTTAATCAGCATTTTATTACAAAAAAGACTGATTTAGAGTTTTATAAAATCTTTCAGCACTTCACAACTGCACGGGCTTATCTTGTCCTTGGACAAATAGACTTGGCAATGGAGTACATTTTGGACTTGAAACAATTAGGAGTAAAATACCGTAGACCACTTGATATTGCTGAGGCTAGTGTATTACAAGCTGCTTTGGAGTGGGCATTGGGACATAAACAAGATGCACAAAATACTTTGGAAGAAGTTTTGATTTCTGTGCAGGAGTATAAATTTGTACGAGTAGTGGCCAACGAAGGAGCTGCCATCTTACCTATTCTGAAAAAATTGGGAAGAAAACTGAAGAAAAAACGAGGCACAAGTGCGCTAAGTGCTCATTTTCTACAGGAAGTTACCATCGCTACCTATGAGCAATCAAAACGGTATAAGGGTATTACTAGAAACATAAAAAGTAAGGAGCCTGTCAAGCTATCAAAGCAACAGAAGTGCATGATTATCTTGCTGTCCCAAGGCTATAAACATGTGGAGATTGCGGAAATAGCCGGAATTACCATACATACGGTGAAATCCCACTGTGCCGCAGCTTACAGAAAACTAGAGGTGCACAATGCCATGGATGCAGTGATAAAAGCAAGAGAATTAGGTCTTATTGAATAGCTTGTAGGCTATGAGAAATGGGAGAAAGCACCCATTTCTCATAAGCCACAAAGACCGAATAGATTCCAGTGATTGAGCAATTCTAAAGTATCTCTCTACATCGTTGCTAATAACTGCTTTAACTCTTCTTTGGAAAAGGTATATTTTTCATTACAAAAATGACACTCTACCTCCGCTTTTCCATCCTCTTTGATAATGGCCTGCAACTCATCTTTTCCTAAGCCGACTAAAGCTGTCTCAATTCTCTCTTTACTGCACTGACAGCGGAATGTTACATCCATCGTTTCTAATATTTGAACTTGGTCTCCTCCAAGTATTTTATTGAGAATCTCTTCTGGCGTTAATCCATCTTCGATTAATTTTGACACTGCCGGCACTTGCTTTAAGTTTTCTTCAATTTTTCCGATTGTTTCCTCAGAAGCTCCTGGCATCATTTGTAAAATAAAGCCACCAGCTGCCAATATGGTGTGGTCTGGGTTTACCAATACTCCTACTCCAACGGCTGAGGGTATTTGTTCAGATATAACAAAATAATAGGTAAAATCTTCACCCAGTTCACCTGAAACAAGCGGAACTTGTCCGGTAAAGAAATCCTTCATCCCCACATCCTTTACGACAGATAAGAAACCATTTTTACCTACTGCTGACGCTACATCAATTTTTCCTACATTATTTTGAGGAAGTTGGACATGTGGATTCGTTACATAGCCACGAACTTCTCCTTTTGCATTGCTATCAACAAGAATTGGGCCTAATGGACCATCCCCTTCAATTCTCACAGTTAATTTATGCTCCCCTTTTGCCATTGCTCCCATCATGACAGTAGCTGTCATGGCACGTCCTAAAGCTGCAGAGGCATTTACCCATGTATCATGTCTCTTTTGAGCTTCGCTAACTGTTTGTGTTGATCGTACGGCATACGCACGCACTTCACCATTAAACGCTAGAGCTTTTACTAAATAATCTTTTTCCATTTTATCCACCACTTTCTTATTGTCCAAAAAGTTTTATCCTTGAAACTAGAAAGGACAACCCCAAGAAAATATTGATTTCGTGGCATTCATGTTGGTTGTCCTTTCCAATTTAATGTGATAATTGGGTGATTTCTACCCAATTATCACACTAAGTTATTTCTTTTATAAAGCAAGTATAGTCCTTTTAATGTTAAAAATGAATCTATTTCATCAATAACATCCGTATGTTTCGATAGAAGAGGTGCCAACCCTCCCGTAGCAATTACTTTTGGGTTTCCTGAGACAGTTTCTTTTATTCTTGATACAATTCCTTCTACTTGTCCAACATATCCATATAAAATACCAGACTGCATAGCACTAACGGTATTTTTCCCAATAATTTCATTCGGAAAAGCTAGTTCTATTCTTGGTAATTTAGATGCTTTCGTATACAATGCTTCTGTGGAGATACCAATACCTGGAGCAATGGCTCCGCCCATATATTGTCCATGTTCATTGACATAACAATAAGTTGTTGCTGTCCCAAAATCTACAATAATCAAAGAATTTCCATATTCATGAATCGCTGAAATGGCATTAACAATACGATCTGCTCCAACTTCCTTCGGGTTTTCATATTTAATGTCCAAACCAGTTTTCATTCCCGGTCCGACAATTAATGGTTCATGTTGTAAATACTTACGGCTCATTCTTTCAATGGCGTTCATAATTGGTGGAACAACTGATGAAATAATGACACCTTCAATATCTGCAAATGATAAACCTTCATGTTCAAATAAAGACTTTATTAATATTCCATATTCATCGGACGTTTTATTTCTATTTGTTTCAATTCTCCAATGATATTTTAATTCTCCTTTTGAAAATACCCCTAAAACAGTATTCGTATTTCCAACATCTAATACAAAAATCATTATCCTCTCACCTCATATTTGCTAATTCCGACAGTTCCTCCTATTTTCACACGAAAAGAATATGGGGGAGGCCACTTATCTAAAAATAATATAGCACAAAATATAGCTGGGG
>DAIDKD010000295.1 GCA_027451065.1 Bacillaceae bacterium
ACCATCAACATTGCTTTTCCAACAAAACTTCCACTCTGATATACTTCTATATCAATTTTTCCAAATTTTCTGCCCAATGACATTACTTTTGGGACTATTTCTATAGTTGTTTCAATCTGAATTGGATGAATAAAATAGACTGTGATATTATCTACTATCGCATCATTGGTCTTTTTTCCACGCATCGCCCTTTGGCTAACTTCTGTTAAAATAGTAACAAATGCCCCATAAGATAGAGTTCCTAAAGAATTTGCCATTTGTGGTGTAATGGAGCATTGGTAAATCCCTGTCTCTTTTATATAAACGATACTATCTGATATAATATCATCAAGGGTTTCTCCTACGTGAGGTTGCCGTTGAATCATTTGTAGTGCTTTTAGAACGTCTTGTCGGCTAATAATTCCTTTAAAATAATTGCTTTCATCCACAACTGGAAGCAGTTCTAGCCCTTCCCATACCATTAATCTTGACGCAGATGCTACAGATGTTTTTTCAGTAACAACAATGGGATGTTTCGTCATTATTTTTTCTATTAATGTGTTCTTATCTGCACCAAGAATGTCTTTTGATGCCACAACACCAACTACCCTTCTATTATCATCGAGAACAGGATAGCGACTGTGTGATGTTTTTTCTTTGTATTCATACCATTTTTCTGCCTTATCTTTTGGTGATAAGTAAAAGGTCATCTCCATAGGAATTAAAATATCTTCCGTATGGACAATTTCTTTTTTTATTAACTGATCATAAATAGCTCTATTAATCAATGTGGCTACGGTGAAGGTATCATAGCTTGTTGAAATAACTGGCAGCTTGTGTTCATCTGCTAACTTTTTTATATATTCTTCCGTCTCAAATCCACCGGTAATTAGTACCGCTGCTCCTCTTTCCAAAGCTAATTGATGAGCTTCTGCTCTATTCCCCACAATAAGCAAATTTCCCTTTTCCGTATATTGCATCATTTCCGTTAATTCCATAGCGCCGATGACAAATTTATTCAGCGTTTTATGCAGTCCTTCTCGACCACCCAGTACTTGACCGTCAACAATATTAACAATCTCTGCATAAGTGAGGTTTTCAAAGTTCTCTCTTTTCTTTTTTTCAATTCGGATTGTCCCTACTCGCTCAATCGTGCTGACATATCCTTTGTTTTCAGCATCTTTAATAGCACGATATGCTGTTCCTTCACTCACATTCAATTCCTTAGCAATTTGCCGGACGGAGATTTTATTTCCAATTGCTAAATTATCAATGTAAGCTAATATTCGATTATGTTTTGTTGTCAAGCTCCTCACCATTCTTTCACTTCAACTTTATTTCCCTGCCCAATCACATAGGCTATACGAAAAAAGTAATAATTATTTTTTTAAAGTGATTTTTCTTTATTCATTATATCTCTATCACATCACCAATTTCTAGTACTTTCCCAATATCTTTTGGTAATTGTTCGATGAATGTATGAGGATTTTGCTGAATAACCGGAAAAGTGTTGTAATGAATTGGTACTACTTGTTTAGCATTTAACCATTTGGCAGCAATGACGGCATCTTCTATTCCCATGGTAAAGTTATCGCCAATCGGTAAAAAAGCAATGTCTATTTCATTTAACTCTCCTATCATCTTCATGTCTGAAAATAACCCTGTGTCACCAGCATGGTACATTATTTTATCCTCTGCTTTCACCAATAATCCTGCTGGCATTCCCGTATAGATAATGGTTTGTGTTTTATCGTTTGTTACACTAGAACCGTGAAATGCTTGTGTAAATTTTACAATACCAAAATCAAATTGATAACTGCCTCCGATATGCATAGGATGAACGTTTATTCCTTGCCAGCTTAACCAACTTGCTAATTCGGCAGTTGCTATCACAGTTGCATTATTTTTCTTTGCGATTTCCACCGTGTCACCTACATGGTCATTATGTCCGTGTGTCAATAAAATATAATCGACTCTTACATCCTCAACCTTTAAATCTGTATTTTTATTTCCACTAATGAATGGATCAATGATGATATTTTTCCCACCTGTTTCTATTTTGACAACTGAATGACCGTGAAATGATAACTTCATCGTTTTTTCCCCCTTGTTCTCAGCTATATTTTCTTTTCATTATATTATACACTATAATGCTCCTTATCATCTTCTCGAAAGGTTACTGGACGAATGAATGATGTCACTTGTAATTTATCACAAAAGTCTGTAAAGTAAATATATATACTAGAAAAGTAGGTGACATCAATTGAATCAACGACTAGACAAATTAACATCATGGCTAATAGAAGAACATATTGATGCAGCATTTATCACATCAACAGAAAATGTCTTTTACTTAACTGGATTCCACTGTGAACCCCATGAACGTTTATTAGGATTATTTGTTTTCCAAAATGAAGAGCCGATTCTCATTTGTCCAAAAATGGAGGAAGTCAAAGTACGAGATGCAGGTTGGAATTATCGTACGATTGCCTATACTGACAACGATCACCCTTGGGAAATGATTCACCATGCGATTTCTCAATACGATATTACTATTTCTATACTTGCAGTTGAAAAAGAACATTTGAATGTAGGCAGATATGAAGTGTTACGTGAAATGTTTTTGGAAACAGGCTTTGTTTCCGCAGAGGAAAAATTACATAGCTTACGATTATTGAAAGATGACAAAGAATTAAAAGCATTACGTGAGGCTGCTGCTATGGCCGATGAAGCAATTGAAATTGGCGTCGCTAGCATTAAGGAAGGCAGAAGTGAACTTGAAATCCTCTCAATTGTTGAAACGGAAATCAAGAAAAAAGGTATCAATAAATTCTCCTTTAATACAATGGTGCTAACCGGAGAAAACACGGCTGCCCCTCATGGTATTCCAGGATTAAATAAAGTAGAAAAAGGTAACTTCGTTTTATTCGACTTAGGTGTTGTTATAGATGGTTACTGTTCTGATATTTCACGAACAGTTGCATTCGGAAGTGTTACCGGTGCTCAAAAAGATATATATTATAGCGTATTAAAAGCTCAAATAGCTGCTCTTGAAGCATGTAAGCCAGGAGTACGTATCGGTGAATTAGATCAAATTTCTCGCACAATTATTAGTGAGGCTGGATATGGAGAATACTTTACTCACCGCCTTGGTCATGGATTAGGAATTGGCGTACACGAATTCCCATCTATTATTGATAGCAACAATCTACCTTTAGAACCAGGAATGTGCTTTACTATTGAACCAGGAATCTATAAGCCGTCTGTTGGCGGTGTTCGTATTGAAGATGATGTATTCATTACAAAAGATGGCGTTGAAATTTTAACAAAATATCCGAAAGAGTTGATTATTTTATAAAATGAAACTTTTATCAGCGGGTGGGTTTCCCGCTGATAATTAGTTGAATCAATCGGGTTTTTACGGGCAGTTATCCTTTTCTTACTGCCCGTTAATACGGGA
>DAIDKD010000296.1 GCA_027451065.1 Bacillaceae bacterium
GATATGGCACGTAATTACAATGAATATCCAATCGAATCTTTACAAGTGCCAACCTTAATCATTCATGCCAAAGATGATAAACTTTCTGATTATCGTGCGATGGAGACAGCAGCAAGCCGTTTTCCAAATGTCACCTTTATTACCTTGGAAGATGGCGGTCACCTTATGAGTGAACATAGTGAAAAAATTGATGCCGCATTATCAGAGTTTATCAATGTAAAAATGTATAAACATTAGACATTCAATTTTTAAAAAGTGAAGTTTTTACATCGAATGATTTAAAAAATCTACCACACCAAATAAAGGAGATTGAATTTTCTTAAATAAGTTTCAAAAAAAGATTAGGGGGGATGAATGATGGGGAAAAAGAAGGTTGGAGCAAGCGATTTTCTAGCATGTTTATATTATAACGTGTAACAAAATACAATGTAATCATATTAGAAAGAAGAGGGGATCATGTTTAAAATTGGTGAATTCTCAAAATTAACACAAGTGTCTGTACGAATGCTTAGATACTATGATGAAACAGGATTACTAAAACCTGCACAAGTAGATAAATTTTCTGGTTACAGAATTTACTCAACAGAACAAATTCCTACTCTTAATAAGATTGTTTTCCTACGTGATTTAGGATTTAATGTATCTGAAATTGGTGTTGCGCTTAACCATTGGGACAATACTTTTATTACAGAGCAGCTTGAAAGCAAGCGCCTGGAAATTGAAAAAATTATACAGGCAGAGCAGGATAAGCTATCTAAAATAGAATTAGCGAAAAAAGATATTCAGCAAGAGAAAATAGCAATAAACTACAATGTTTCAATAAAATCTATTCCAAGCTATCAAGTACTTTCTTTAAGAAGAATTATCCCGGATTATTATGCAGAAGGTCAGTTATGGGAAGAAATGTCAGCCTTCGCAAAGGAAAAAAAGGTTAGGGTATCCGATATTACTTTTTCCATTTATCATGATACAGATTATAAAGAAAAAAATGTTGATGTTGAGCTGTGTGTGCCTGTGGACAAAATGGGAGAAAGTATGGATGGATTTGTATACCGCAATACAGAACCTGTCCCGATAATGGCTTGTACAATGGTATATGGAGAGTTTGAAAATATTGCTGTGGCATATCTCACCTTTGCAAATTGGTTGCAGGAACATAATCAATATAGAATGGTTGGACACAGTAGACAAATTGTTCACCGAGGACCATGGAATGAGGAAAATCCTGATGAGTATTTAACTGAAATCCAGATACCTTTGGAAAGAAGGAAGAATTGGTGAAAAAACATTAAGTAAGGGGGATGTTTATGCAAGATAAGACATTTGAATTTTTTAGAAACAACGATGAACTACTCGACCTATCTCGACCTATATAATGAATTGTTTCAGAAATTAGATGGGTTACCAAAATTAACAATTAAGAAAAGAAAATCATATGCTAAAATGATTGTATTTTGTAATCGCAGGAACTTCGCATATATATCTCTTTTAGACGACAACGGAGCATTTATGAAGGAAGGATTCAAAATAGTATTTAGAATGAACTCAAAAATAAGTGATACTCGCATTCAAACAATTACCGAACCTCATCCAGGTTGCTTTTCTCATCATACGATTATGAAAACAAAGAGCGATATGGATGAACAATTATACGGCTGGCTGAAAGAATCTTATGAACTTGCCAACTGAATTATCTTTGGCAAATATTAAATATTGAAAGAGTAAATTACAAAGAGCGTTTTGCAAAAAAATTTGCAAGGCGCCTTTTTCTTATTGACTCTCACACAGTGTGAGGCTCTAAGCTGAATATATAAACAAATTGAGGAGGAATGAGCCATGAGTAATTTTCAGGTAAATCCTATTGGGAAAATCAGTGTGAAAGAGGGAGGAATGTTTATAGAGCTTGAACCCAAGTATATTCCAGCCCTGCAAGCTTTAGAAGGATTTAGTCATCTTAATATCATTTGGTGGTTTAGTGACTTTGATAATGAAGAGACACGAAGTATTCTTGAGGCACCACAACCATATAAAAAGGCTCCGGCTGTAATGGGAATATTCGCTACGAGATCACCTATTCGTCCCAATCCAATTGCCTTGTCTACCGTGCAAGTACTCCATATTAATGATGAAAAAGGGATTATTCACATTCCCTATATTGATGCCAATGATGGAACACCTGTACTTGATATAAAACCATATACACCAAGCCTTGACAGAGTGAAAAATCCTCGTGTGCCAGAGTGGTGCAGTCATTGGCCAATGAGTATTGAAGAATCAGCAAACTTTGCTTGGGAGGATGAGTTTAACTTCTAAAAAGGAAATAGATATTGAGTATAAGAAAATAGTAGCAAGAAGGGAGGGCCAAGTACAATCAATGGTACTTGGCCTCCTTGTATTATCTGACTATGGCATTAGACATAGACACAGTTTGATTTAGAAATTCATCTACTGCTTCTACATATGATTCTATCTGTAAAAGTAATGCCAAATGGGGGCAAAACAGTATGTTATTCTCGGTGCTGGTATGGATACTTTTGCCTATCGAAATCCAGAAATCCTTTCAAAAATCCAAGTGTTTGAGGTAGATCATCCTGATACACAAAAGTTCAAAAAACAAAAAGTTGAGCAAGCCGGCTGGGATATTCCTGATAATCTGCACTATGTTCCAATAGATTTTTCGAAAGACAGTTTGCCTGAGGAGCTGAAAAAATCTGGCTTTGATTCCAACTTGATTACATTTTTTAGCTGGTTAGGCGTAACGTATTACTTATCAAAAGAGGATAATGTGAACATGATAAAAGCAATATCCTCCATATCTGTAGACGGTAGTAGCCTTTTATTTGATTACGCTGATGATGAATTTTTATTTTCTGATGTGAAGCGAGTGCAAAATCAAATTGCAATGGCGAAAGCTGCTGGCGAACCAATGCAGTCAGGGTATGACTATACGGAGTTAGAAAAAACTTTAGCTGATGATGACTTCTTACTTTATGAACACCTGACAACATCAGATATTGAAAAAAATTTTTTTGCAAATCGAACAGATTACCTTCATGCATTTGAGCATATTAACTATGCATTGGCTGTTAAGAAAACAATGAGATAGGAAGTTTTTTCAAGCAGAACAAATGAATACACTTGCCGCTTGATTATTCAAATCTTCTAGTAAAAAACCGAAAGAGAGCATTTGATTATGCTCTCTTTCGGTTTTTCATTACAGCTGACCTTACAGAAGTTTGAAGGTGCTCAAATATTACTCTTTCTTTTTAATAGGGAAGCAAACTTCTGTTACGAATTCTTCTTCATCAGTAGTTGTTTTTGGTGATATATGATAGATATTCATAATAGAACCGTTCAATTCATAGCCGTTTTTTAGAATCCAATGAGCAATT
>DAIDKD010000297.1 GCA_027451065.1 Bacillaceae bacterium
TCGCGAAAAACGGCACCACCAGCGAAAAACTATTATCCATTATCCAGCAAGATTCTGTCAAAGAAGAAATCAGAAACGCAGCACTTATTACAATTAGTGTGGGTGGTAATGATATCCTCAAATTAAACAAGGAGATGGGACTAGTAGAAGGTTCAAAACAGCTAGGAAGCACTCGAAAAAAATATAAAGAAAATTTAACCAAAATCTTGTCTCTCGTTCGTAAAGAGAATCCTTATGCTGTGATTGTCCTTTCCCAATTATATAATCCAGTCCATTTTGATGGCATTTTTGTAAAACTTGCCAGTTCCTTCCTTAATGATTGGAATCGTGATATTGCAAATATTTCGGAAAAATTTGCTCCTATTGTCACAATAAAAACCAATAAATTACTTACATTAGAAACAAAAAGCACTTGGGCATATGACGAAATCCATCCAAATGATATTGGATATGACCTCATTGCTAAAGAAATGATTCACGAATTATCAAAATTGGGAATTAAGAAAGTAAAATTTTAAGAAAGTATCGAGGCTAGGTCAATAAGGCAAAAACCGCCCTACTGACCTAGCCTCAGCAAAAACTGACAATATGAAAATACAGTAATAGCAATGATTTTAATAATTGTCAGTTTTTTCATTTTTTGTAAATTCTTATTAATGGGTCAGCCTCTTTTTCACTTTTGACTTAGCTTCTTACCAACAATTTTTTCGAATAAATTAGGAAATAGTGCGTAGATTTTCGGCCCGAGTCCCATCCAGACAGGTAGTTGCACTTCTCGTTTTGATGTTCCGATAGTTGCAACGATTTTTCTGGCAACTTTTTCTGGATCCAATATAAACCTTCCAACGTTTTTAACATAATTTCCCGATTGGTCAGCTATGTCAAAAAAACTCGTTTTAATCGGACCTGGGTTAATTGCTGTCACTTGAATATTCGTATTAGCCAATTCCATTCTCAAAGCATTTGTTAAGGCTAATACTGCATGTTTTGTTCCTGCATAGGCACTGGATTTAGGTGTAGCAATTTTCCCGGCAAGAGACGCTATGTTAATAACTTGTCCTTCATTCCTTTGGCGCATCATTGGTAATACAGCTTTTGTACAAGCAACTAAGCCAAAGACATTCACTTCAAACATTGATTTTACTTCAGCTACAGTTGTCTCTTCAAAAGACTTGAAGATGCCAAAGCCAGCATTATTGATTAAAACATCAATATTATCTACTTGTTTATATATTTCCTTGAAAACTCTCTCTACCTCATGTTCATTGCTTACATCCAGAGGAAAAGCATAACATCTATTTCCAGATTCTTTTTCTATGCTTTCTGCAATTTCCTTTAATTTTTCCGTCCTTCTAGCAACTAAAATTGGTACCGCACCTGCTCTCGCCACTTCATAGGCAATTCTTTCCCCAATCCCGCTAGAAGCACCTGTAATAACTATTTTCTTTCCTTTTAATTCTTTCACCGCTACACCACTCTTCTATCTATCGTAAACGACTTAAAATCCTCAGCTATTTCTGTCCCTTCAAAGATTTCTTGTGCTTCCAATAATAATCTTTGACATTCGTATCCTTGGTATCGGGAGCTAATATGGGTTATAATCAGTTTTTTTGCATTTGATGCTTTGGCAATTTCCGCAGCATCTTTCGTTGTAGAGTGGAAGAATTCATATGCTTGCTTTCCATCCTCTGCTGAGAAAGTTGCCTCATGTACTAACACATCTGCATTGCTAGCAAGTTCATAAGCAGCTTTGCAACGGCGGGTATCTCCAATAATTGCTACCACTCGGCCTTTTTTCGGAGAACCTACATAATTTTTCCCATCAATCACACGACCATCATCTAAAGTCACTGTTTCTCCGCCTTTTAGCTTTGCGTATGCCGGTCCTGGTCTAACACCTATCTCTTTTAATTTATCCACTAGTAACGACCCTGGCAAATCCTTCTCCACTACTCGAAAACCATAAGAATCAATTCCATGCTCAACTTTTTTCACCTCCACTAGAAAAGTATCATCTTCAAAAATTATCCCTGGTTCTATTTCTGTTATGGTTAACGGATATTTTATATGAGTATTGCTAATTTTCAAAGATACTTCAATAAAATCTTTTATCCCCTTTGGACCATACACAGTTAACTCTGACTGCCCACCTTGGAAAGAACGACTGCTTAATAAACCTGGTAATCCAAAAATATGGTCACCATGAAGATGGGAAATAAAGATTTTCTCCAACTTACTTAACTTCACGTTTGTATGTAAAATTTGGTGCTGTGTCGCTTCAGCACAATCAAATAACCAACTAGTCCTTCTCTCCTCCAACAAATGAAGAACAAGGGCTGATACATTACGTTCTTTAGCAGGTACTCCTGCCCCCGTTCCTAAAAAAAACAACTCCATATTTTTTCACCAACTTCCATAATAATTGAATTCATTAAGAAAAGCACAAGCGCCTTGAATAGTCTCTACCGGCAAATGTTCTTCTCATCTAAATGCGTTTTTTGCCTTTACGGCGGGAAGGTTATCCCCTTGACGCGTAGAGGCTAGGAGCTGTAGCTAGACAAACTTGTCCTTTCTTATTTCATCATGAAAGGACAGCCCCAGAGTACATTGATTTTCCACCTTCACCATAGTTGTCCTTTCCGACGAATTGAGATAAAGGGGCTGTTTTTGCCCCTTTATCTCAATTCGCAGCCTTTTTTAATTATTTTCTCTCCATATTTATCTTGAAGCTTGTCCACAATTTCCATAAGCGGCTCATCTTTCGCATCCTCTTCGTAAGAAAACAAATCCAACTGCTTCATTGCTGTTGTTCTCTCTGTTAAATCATGAGCTGTCACTCCGACCAGACGTACTGGCTCACCGTCCCAATGTTTTTTCCATAAATATGCTACTGCTGAAAAAATATCCTCTGTCTCGACGATTGGATTGGGTAACTTTCTACTTCTTGTCACTAATTTTCTATCATAATATTTTATCATCAGTTGAATATTGCCAGCTGTGAAATGCTGTTCCTTCAGACGTCGGGATACCGATGAAGATAACTGGAATAACTTCTCTAAAATCAGTGCTTCTTCCGTCATATCTTTTGAAAAAGTTGATGAATTACCAATCGATTTATGCTCATCATATTTATGAGGATCTACCGGTCTATTATCAATTCCGTTTGCTCGCTCTTTCATCATCGCTCCGACTATACCTAATGTTTCCTTTAATACTCCTTCATTTGCCTTGGCAATATCTTCTATTGTATAAATTTCCAGTTTATTTAATTTTTCTGTCGTTGCTTTTCCAATTCCATGCATTTCCCTTATTTCTAATGGCCATAGTACTTTCGGAACGTCCCGCTTCCTTAAAATCGTGATTCCTAACGGTTTTTTCAT
>DAIDKD010000298.1 GCA_027451065.1 Bacillaceae bacterium
AGATGCGGATGCAGAAACAGAAGTAGATGCGGATGCAGAAACAGAGGTAGATACGGATGCAGAAACAGAAGTAGACGCAGATGCAGATACGTTACCACAAACAAACGAAGGTGCTTCTAAAATGGGCATTGGAGCGTTAATTACTATGCTAGGTGCTGCGTTAGGATTTAAACGTAAGAAGGCTACTAAATAGAATATGAAATTAGCGAAAAGCAGGGGGCAACCCTCTGCTTTTCGCTTTATACGAAATAAATAGTTGAAGCGGTTCATTTTTTGATATAATGAGAGAGTGAAATATTTGTGAGGGAGAAAAATAAAATCTAATGGGGCGACCAAGCGATAGCGCGGTAGAAAAATTAGTATAAAAAGTACCCACAAAGATTTGACTCACTCTGATATGATTGGAGAAGAGTATTTTTATTAAAAAAGGAGGTTTACAATTATGAATATTATTCTAGGATATTGGTTGGACTCTGCTGCATATCCAGATGCTCTAGGTAGCAAGGAAGCATCAGAGGGAACAGTAGTAACTGGCTTTAAAAGACTGATTGGAATTTTAGAAACACAGTTAGGGTTAACATCGCCTGAGATTTCAGAGAATCTTAGAATTGCAGAGTGGCAGGAAAAAATAGGAGAATGGTTGGAAAACATTCAACAGGGGAAAATTCATTCTTACGATACTGGGGATATACCATTTTTGAAATCTTTCGAAATAGACTCCTGGAATACAGCAAAGGAATTATTGCACCGACGTGATGAATTAGTGTTAGCTGGATTTGAACCTCAAGTTCATAAAGGCGGAAGCAAATGGATTGATATAATTGGAGAATTAGAGCTTTCCGAACCCAATAAGACATATGGATTTCCAGATAGAGTACGGGCGGTGCTGAAAAAGCTACAGACTCCGGTCCAGTTACATATAGACAAAATTACAATTGTAGATGAGGATGAGGGACTTTGGGAACAGTGGTCAATTGAATTAATTGATTTGTTAAAAAATCATGTACAAGTCCTAAAAGAATCACCACTTTGCGAAGAAGAGTCACAAGACCTTGAAGCAACAGACTTACATTTGCTTCAGTCGGTGTTAGCAGGGAAAGAACCATCTGAAAAATTAGCTCAAGGTGACGGAAGTTTGCTCCTTATCCATTCTGAACAGGAATGGGATGCGGCTGACTTTTTAATAAGCTGGTTACAGGAGAAAGGATCAGAAAATACCGTATTAATAAAAGGCGAAGACTCCTTGTTTCTAGATGAGCTTCTCCACCAACGTGGTGTTTCGGCAATAGGAACGGATACTGCATCTAAATGGAGAACCGTTTTCCAAGTTTTACCGCTTGTTATTGATACATACTGGAAGCCGTTAAGAGTAGATGCAATGATAGATTTATTGACAATTCCAACTTCTCCTGTTCCAAGCATAATTCGCTATAAATTAGCAGAAGCGCTAGCATCTGCCCCAGGAATCGGTAATAAACAGTGGGAGAATGCAATTGAGGAAGGGAAAAAAAAGTACGAAAAGTTATGGGAAGACGATGGTTACAATGAAAAACAGATAAAAAAGCGTCGAAAAGAATTGGATGATAAGCTCAATTTATTTGTACATCATGAGTATTACGATCCAATTGAAGGTATACCATATGAAAAATTAATAGAAATTTGTACAAACATCTGCCAATGGACTGATAGGGAGTATGGTATAAAAAATGATCGAGTTTATGTTGAATGTAAAAAATATGTGGAGGAAGTAATAAAAGGAATAGAATCACTGGGTGTGAATCAAATTCCTAAATTACAAGTTGGACGCATTCTTGAATCTGTTTTAGGAGAAGGTGCTAGATTGTCTAATTACTCTCAAGAAGCTTCTAAATGGCAAGTGGTCAATCATCCAGGGCAAATTTGGGGGGAAGCAGATATAGTTCTTTGGTGGGGATTCTATAAAAACATGTCAGGGTCAAGTAAAAAAACGTGGTCTTCTGAGGAACGAAGATGGTTAAGAGACCAAGAAGGTATCAACTGGACTGAAGAAGATGTACAACAGAGAAGAGAAACTGCTTCATGGCGCAAGGCTGTACGTTTAGCTGGAAAAAAGCTTGTCCTGTTTGCTCCTGCAAAGGTAAAAGGTGATGAAACTTCAGTTCATCCATTTTGGGATGAAATTCAATTTGCTGTTGCCAAAGGGGATAGTAAAGAAAAAGCATTAACCTTAAAAAAAATCAAGGTTAACGCAACAGAAATTCGCAAAGCAGAAAAATTTTCTTTCGGAGAAGATGTATTTGAACGGGTTATCCTAAATGAACGTAACATACCAGCACCAATCAGGAATTGGAAGATTCCTGAAAAAACAGTTCAGCCACTGAAAGAAGAATCGGCAACAAGCTTTTCGAAATTAATCGATTGTCCGCTAAAATGGACGTACGAATACGCTGCGAATATAAGAACGGGAAATGTGCTCTCTACATGGGTTGAGCCCTTAATGCTTGGAAATTTTGGACATGCTATATTGGAGGAAATGATAGAAGAAAAATCAAGCTGGGATAGAGAAGATGTAAAAAAACGGGTAGGAGAATTGTTTGATGAATTAATACCAAAGCTGGCGGCACCACTTTCAGAACCTAAAAATAGAATTCTTCGAGAAGAAACCAGAGACAATTTACAGAAGTCATTGCAGAAGTTTTTTGAAATGTTAAAGGAGACTGGTATTCAAATCAAGTATACTGAAATGGAAATAAAGAAGCCGTTGCCATGGAGTGAAAAGGTGGATTTTAAAGGGCGGTTAGATTTAGTTGGAGAGACGAAAAATCATAAAAAAATCCTCTTTGATGCCAAGTGGACAAAAAAACCAAATAGTTACAAAGAGAAGCTGGGAAATAGGTCTGTACAATTAGCACTTTACCATTGGCTTTTACAGGAAGATAAGGAAGAAGAATTGCCTGCAGCTTATTTTATGTTACGTAAAGGTGAAATTTTCGGTTTGCCTCACGTAGAATTACCATCTGAATATCATGTCCATGCGGATGGTCCGTCCTTCTCAGAGTCCTACGAATCTTTACGAAAAGACATTGAGCGAGAGTGGTCTCTGTTGTCAGAAGGAACTGCTGTTGCATACGGTATTCCTCCTAAAGCGGGAGAATCTGGTGAAGTTGCTGATGAGCAAGTTTGTAAATATTGTGAATATAAGAATCTTTGTGGTTTGAGGAGGGTGAAATGAATGAGTGGAAAGTTAAAAATAATAAGTGCCAGTGCGGGATCAGGTAAAACATATACTTTAACGCAGGAGATAAATGAAGCTATTGAAAATG
>DAIDKD010000299.1 GCA_027451065.1 Bacillaceae bacterium
AGATGAGATTATTGATATTCTGGCTATTGAATTAATTGGTATTGTAGCAGATGATGATTTAGTAATCAAAGCTACAAATAGTGGTGCACCAGCAGCCTTAGAGCCAGTTGGGAAAGCTTCTCTTGCATATCGAAACATAGCGAGACGGATTTTAGGGGAATCTATCCCACTAAATATTCTTGAAGAGGAAAAGGGAATCTTTTCCAAAGTGAAAAAATTTTTTGGCATTCGTGCATAGAATATATAGGAAAGTAGTCTTTCCTGATGATACCTTTATAGAAACGGGCAATTATGATGAAATCAGTAAATGAAAACTTCATCGAATTGTCCGTTTTTATTACGTGTTCTTTTTCTTTTGTTTTCTCATATACTTGTACAAAGGAAATTTCTTATAGTTAGTCCAACACTAAAGTGGAAGGATAGGAGAACTAGTGAATAGAAAAGTTGATGAGGTAAGAAAAAGGATTGCGGGACGGAAACAGAATGCATTGAAAATGGTGAATGAAGAGTTACCGGTACAAAAATCAACGGTGGAAGATACGATTGATAAACTAGGATATTCAATCTTTGAATACGAGAAAAAGAATTCAGTTTCTTTGGGAATGGGAACTTTTTTTTTAAAGATTGTGTTTTCTATCTTACTCGTTGTTGGCGTAATTTCCATGTTTCAAAGTAGCACAACATTATCAAAGCAAGTACAGTCAATTGTGAAGCACACGATGGAGAGAGAGTTTCAATTCGCACAAGTATCAAAGTGGTACGAGGAGCGATTTGGAACACCGTTGACATTTTTAAACAATAAAATACCAAGTATAAAGAATCAAGACGAGTATGCTATCCCTGCTAGTGGGAAAGTCTTGGAAAATTTTCAAACAAATGGACAGGGAATCCTCATTGAAACAGCTGTCAATGCGAAGGTAGAAGCAATTGATGAAGGGAAAGTTATTTATGTAGGTGATAAGGAGCAAATTGGGGAATCAGTAGTTATCCAGCATGCAGACGGAAGTGAGTCTTGGTATGGAGCATTAACTGATATTTCGGTAAATATCTATGATTCTGTGGAGAAAGGAGAAGTAATTGCAAAAGTATCAAGTGAAGAGAGTGAGGACACTGGAACATACTATTTGGCAATCAAAAAAGATGATGGATTTATTGACCCAAATCAGGTGATATCATTTGAGTGATATGCTGCAAATAATAGGAAAAATACGAATTCATCCATTATTTTGGGCTACATTCTTAATAGGAATCGCCACTGCCAGTTTTTTAGAAACTTTATTATTATTTTCTATCATTTTTATCCATGAACTTGGTCATGTTATTGTAGCACAACATTATCAATGGAGAGTCACAAAAATTGAATTATTGCCATTTGGAGGGGTTGCTG
Source organism: Bacillaceae bacterium (assembly GCA_027451065.1). Classification (GTDB taxonomy): domain Bacteria; phylum Bacillota; class Bacilli; order Bacillales; family Bacillaceae_G; genus DAIDKD01. The sequence goes on from DAIDKD010000299.1 coordinate 1,388, forward strand.
AGGTTAATGAGCACGGAAATAAATCGTTGAAGGAAGAAATCATCATTTTACTGGCGGGTCCTTTACAGCATGTTTGGATGATGGTATTGGTTCAAATAATCTATCAAACAGGATATATTGAGGAGGATATTCACTCCTTTTTATTTTGGAATAATTTTTCTCTATTTGTTTTTAATTTATTACCAATGTGGCCGCTAGATGGGGGGAAGCTTTTATTTTGTTTGTTTTCATTAAAATATCCATTTAGAGAAGCGCACTTACATACAGTGGTTATATCAGCAGTTTCACTGGGGATTTTTACTTTTATTACTATTTTTATCAGCCCTACTAATATCACAATGTGGTGTATGATTGTTTTTTTAGGAATTTCCTTATATATTGAATGGAAACAAAGAAAGTTTATTTTTGTTCGTTTTTTATTAAATCGTTACTATGGGAAAAATATGAATACAACTGTCTCCAAAACAATAACTGCTGGAGAATCAGATACGTTATTTCAAATTTTTACAAACTTTCAAAGAGGCTACAAACATTTTATAGTAATTGAAAAGAAAGAGGAACAGACAATGGTAGACGAAAATGAATTACTCCGTGCGTATTTTATAGAAAATAAAACCAATGCTTCAATTGGGGAATTAATTAGCTAATATGGTGAGGAAAGAGGAAATAGAGTGAGAAAAGTATACTGCAATATAACTGACAAAGAAAAGCGAATCGCTATTGTTGAAGATAAAGAATTAGTAGAAGTAATGATTGAAGGAAAAGGAGAAGAAAGTATTCTAGGAAATATCTACATGGGTCGTGTAGAAAATATCGTAAAAGGAATGGATGCTGCATTTATCAATATCGGCCTTGAACAAAATGCTTATCTTCGTAATAATGAGATGCTGCAGGAACAGAAACTTCTTGGTGGACAGTATGTGCTAGTGCAAGTGAAGAAAGAAAGTGCCAGTGGAAAGGGACCTAGTGTTACCTGCAATATAGAATTCACTGGGGAATATATTGTGTACATGCCTTACGACGACACAATTGCTCCTTCTAAAAAAATCAAAAGGGAGAGGGAAAAATGGGTTGAATTAGGAAAGGAATGGTGCTCTGACGGCGAAGGTATTCTTCTTCGCTCTGCTTGTGCAGGAACTGAATCAGAGAAGGTGTATCAAGAATTCCAATTATTTAAGGGGATGTTTGTATCTTTGGTTAAGACAAGGTGGAAAAAAGGCCCCGGACTTGTGTACAGGAAAAATTCTTTGTTTGACAGACTCTTACAAGTATATCCGAAAGAAAGTATTTCTCAGATAGAAGTAGATTGTATAGAAACAGTCAAGGAATTGCGAGAAAAGGTTGGTAGGGAAAAAGTACACAGGTATAAGGGAAAGGAAAATATTTTTTCTTCTTATTTATTAGATATAGAAATTGATAAAGGGCTAAAGCAAATAGTTCCTTTAGATAAAGGTGCTTTTTTATTGTTTGAACAAATGGAAACGATGACTGTAATTGATGTGAATACAGGAAAGTACATTGGAAAAGGCAACATGGAAGATACAGCAGTGAAAATTAATCATGCGGCAATAATGAAAATTGTCACAGAACTAAGACTAAGGAATGTTGGTGGAATGATCCTTATTGATTTCATTAATATGAAGGAAGAATGTAATAGAAAAAAGATAATAAACACATTGAAAAAGGAATTGAAAAAAGATCGTCTTCAGACAAACATATATGGATTTACAAAGCTTGGAATACTAGAAATGACAAGAAAGCGAGTAGGAAAATCCCTAAGAGAACAGCTTCTTAAAAAATGTGAAACATGCCAAGGAACAGGCTATGTATTTTCAGGAAAAAACGAATAGGCTGTGCACGAAGTTAGTAAAAAGTTAAAAGCAGGAT
>DAIDKD010000300.1 GCA_027451065.1 Bacillaceae bacterium
TATCCACGATTCTGTTGGAGAGCCACCTACGGAGTTATGTATTAATCCGATTGGTACTTTTAAACTGTCTGCCAACGCCTTTCCGAAATAATAGGCTATGGCGGAAAAATTGCCAACATTGTCGCTTGGATCGCATCTTTATCGCGAACAAAATCACCAATTAAGTAACCATAGCTTTCTTCATAACCAAATTGGAATGCATATTCGCCAGTTTGCTCATATTGTTTGATTTTCTCACCAATAAATTTGAATCCTGTCAATGTATCAATAACATGCATTCCGAAATCTTCTGCTACTGCTCGTCCAAATTCAGACGTTACAATTGTTTTGCAAACAAGACCGTTTTCTGGAAGGATACCTTTTTCTTTCTTTTGTGACAACACATAGTGCATTAACAACGCACCTGTTTGGTTTCCTGTTAAAATAACATATTCACCATCTTCATTTTTCGTTGCCACTCCAAGACGGTCTGCATCTGGATCTGTCGCAACTAAAATATCAGCATTCACTTTGTTTCCTTCTGCAATCGCCAATTCAAATGCGCCGTGCTCTTCTGGGTTTGGTGATTTTACAGTACTAAAATCTGGATCAGCAACAGCTTGTTTCTCCACAATTGTTACATTTTTATATCCCCAGCTATCTAAACTCATTTTTACTGGTGTCAATGCTGTACCATGTAGAGGAGTAAATACAACATGGAGTGAATCACTCATTTCCTCTGCAAGTTGAGGGTTTAAAGAAATTGTTTTTACCTTTTCTACATAAGCGTTGTCGACTTCTTCACCAATTATCTTAATAAGCCCTTGCTCTTTTAATTTGCTTTCACTCTCTACAGAAATCGTTAATTCATTTTCAACTGCATCTACATAAGCAATTACTTTATCAGCCTCTTCTGGAATTAATTGTGCTCCGTCATCCCCGTATACCTTGTAGCCGTTATACTCAGGCGGATTATGACTAGCAGTAATAACAATTCCACCTGCTGCTTGTAAATGGCGTACTGCAAATGACAATTCCGGTGTTGGACGTAATTCGTGAAACACGTAAGTTTGAATGCCGTGTGTTGCCAATGTTTTCGCTGATTCCATGGCAAATTCAGGTGACTTATGACGGCAATCATATGCAATTACTACACCGCGTTTTTTTGCTTCTTCACCAAAAGAACTAATATATTTCGCAAATCCTTCTGATGCTTTACGAATTGTGTAGATGTTCATGCGATTTGTTCCTACACCAATTTCCCCACGCATACCGCCGGTTCCAAATTCCATATTACGGTAAAAGCAATCTTCAAGTTCATGCTCGTCGTTCTTCTTTTCTTCTAGCAATCCTTTTAATTCTTCATCTAAGCTTGGGTAACTCTCCCAACGTTGATATGTATCTTTCCAATCCATAATATCCCCTTCTTTCTTTTCGCTGTTTTTATAGTACACCCTCCCTTTAGAATAACATATTTTCTTTTCAGTTTGACCTATTTTTTTACTTTTTTAATCATCCTTGCAATGTTTTTTGATGTTCGCTCCAAATTTGCTTCTCCTGTTGAGAAGGCTTCAGCTAACGTTACAATGCCTAGCACAATAGGCAACAACACACCCATCTCTTGTTCGAAAATAACATTACTAACTCATGTCATATTTTCAACAATTCCAATAATTGGAATTTACAATTATATCGTGCTCTCTTTGGTTAAAAGAAAATCATTCAGGACATAATAAGCAGGAGTTTCTATTCCAAAAGAAAATTACTATCTTCATTTAAAGGAGGAACTCCTGTGCCGGAAATCAGATGTAGCGTAGCTAACTGTACTCACTGGGGAGACGGAAACTATTGCCGAGCTAGTTCCATCATTATCCAAAACGATAGAAGTCCAGAAGACAGTGCGAGTCAATCTTTCCAAAATGCATTATTAAGTGGTGAACTGCATGATACAGCATCTACTAGTAGTGACACTTGCTGTAAAACATTTGAACCAAAGTATTGAAAACAAACTAGGCTGTTTGAAGAGGGATTCCCCTTTTCAGACAGCCTGATGTCTTCTTATCGAAGTTTTACTGATGGAAAGAAGAAGAAATTTCGGTTTAAATAAAGTAAAATTTTTATACCTTCATCCAATCAAGCAAATCCTCATACTGTACCTCCGCCTCTTCATACCCTTGTCTGTAGAGAGCCTCCAATTTCTCTTTGTCCCGCTCAACTCTTCTCACTTCAAGAGGCTGCGTTGGACGAATGACAAAAACATTTCCTAATCTTTCCTGCTCTTCAATGTAGTCAATTGTCTCATTGGTTGTCCAGTTTCGCAATCAGTTACTCCTACAATAAACTTTTGTTCACTATTGCGAAATGCTGCAAAATCAAATGGCACATATGTCATAGGTAAATCACGGAAAAGGAAGTCCATTCCGAACAACTCCCCTTTCTTCACAAAATTTTTTAATGAAATATATTCAGGATGATTCGCATAATCAACAGTTACTACTTTATTTCTCATCACCTGTCCGGAAATATAAGAACTTCCTTGGCATGCACCGGCCGGTACCCCAATTACATGGGGAATATACAGTCCCCGCTCCATAAAGTATTGTAGAGCTCCCCCTGTATACGCTCCCCTCATTCCTCCACCTTCTAAAAAGTTAGATATGTGGATACAGAATTATCTGAAAGTTAAAGGAGGTGTAACTGATTATTAAAAAAAACCACCCGAAAGGGTGGTCTTTTAAATAATCAAGCCCAAGTAATATGCGATAACAATACCTAAAATCCCTCCGCAAAATACTTCAATTGGCTTGTGGCCAAGCATTTCTTTTAATTTTTCATTACGGATATTCACATCTTTTTCGTTAAAATACTCGATCAATTCATTTAATACGATTGAATGTTCTCCCGCTTGTCTTCTCACACCTGTTGCATCAAACATTGTGATAACCGCAAATACTGCTGCAATGGCGAATACTGAAGACGTAAAGCCATCCTGCATTCCAATTGCTGTCGCTAGTGAAGTTACTGCTGCCGAATGAGAGCTAGGCATCCCGCCCGTGCTAACAACCAAGCCTACATCAAGTTTTCGACGAATGGCGTAATAAATCGGAACTTTCAGCACTTGAGCTGTAAAAATCCCTAACAAAGAAGCCACCAAGGGAAAGTTAATATATTGCATCACACACACCTACTTTTACATTATATTTTTACATGAAGCTGTCATTTTATCAAATTATTTCATCATGTTATTTTCTTTCTTTTATAGGAGAGCCTCCGCTT
>DAIDKD010000301.1 GCA_027451065.1 Bacillaceae bacterium
ATGAAGCATACTGTGTCGGCCCTACCGCCTCAAAGGACAGTTATTTACATGTGACCAATATACTTAGTGTGGCAAAATTGACAGGATGTGATGCAATTCATCCGGGATATGGGTTTTTAGCGGAGAATGCTGATTTTGCAGAATTATGCAGAGAGTGTCATCTGACATTTATTGGTCCTACACCTGAAGCAATAACACAAATGGGGATAAAGGATGTGGCCCGTGAAACGATGAAGGAAGCTGGAGTCCCTGTTGTTCCCGGTTCACAAGGAATTATCAAAGATATAGAAGAAGCTACTTATTTGGCAGAGGAAATAGGGTACCCTGTTATTATAAAGGCCACAGCAGGTGGTGGCGGGAAAGGTATCCGTGTTGCCTACACAGAAGAAGAATTAAGAAAAGGCATTGAAGTAACACAAAATGAAGCTCTCGCAGCATTTGGAAATCCAGGTGTATACTTAGAAAAGTATATTACCGATTTCCGTCATGTAGAAATTCAAATTTTTGCTGATTCATATGGAAACACTGTTCATTTAGGTGAACGTGACTGCAGTATTCAACGACGCTTGCAAAAATTAGTGGAAGAAACACCATCACCAGGGTTGGAAGAAGCAGTTCGCCAAGAGATGGGACAAGCTGCTATCAACGCAGCAAAAGCCGTTGAATATATAGGAGCTGGAACAGTAGAATTTATCTATGAACCTGAAACAAAGAAATTTTACTTCATGGAAATGAATACAAGAATTCAAGTGGAGCATCCAGTAACAGAAATGGTCACAGGAATTGATTTAATTAAAGAGCAAATAGCAGTTGCCAGTGGGAAGCCACTATCTTTTACTCAGCAATCTGTTACGTGGAATGGTTGGGCAATGGAATGTCGTATTAATGCTGAAAATCCTTTTAACAACTTTATGCCTTCACCCGGGGAAATTACAACATACTTACCACCTGGTGGTTTTGGTGTTAGAATAGATTCATCTGCATATTCGGGGTATACAATTCCGCGTTTTTATGATTCAATGGTTGTAAAGGTAATTACACACGGAAAAAACCGTGCAGATGCTATTGCCAAAATGAAACGTGCTTTAGATGAATTTGTCATTGAAGGAATTCACACAACGATCCCGTTTCATTTAAAATTGCTAGAGCATGAAAAGTTTGTGAACGGTCATTTTAACACAAAATTTCTGGAACAGAATGAGATTGTTTAAAAAGAAAGTGGCTCGTTCGTTTGTAAAGAAAACTTTTTCTCTACAACAAGCTGCTTGAGCTCAGCTAGACAAAAAAGGAGGATGAAAAAATGAGTGAGTACAACATGCTAAATATGGGGGAACAAACTTTAGGGAAAGTAGAAATTGCTCCTGAAGTAATTGAAATTATTGCTGCAATTGCTGCGTCAGAGGTAGAGGGCGTTGCTTCAATGAAAGGAAACTTTGCCGCTGGCATGGTAGAAAGATTAGGTATTAAAAATTACGGAAAAGGTGTACGAGTAGAGTTACAAGAGGAAGGCGTAGCACTAGATGTATACATATCCGTGAAATTTGGCGAAAGTATTCCAACAGTAGCACAAAATATTCAAGATAACATTCGCCAAACCTTAGTAACAATGACAGGCTTAGAAGCAAAAGAAGTAAACATCCATGTTGTCGGAGTTACTTTCGAAAAAGCTATCGTAGAAGAAGCTTAATGTCAGAAAAGAGGTAGATGGTGGTTAGTCGACCATCTACCTCTTTTTTTGGTTTTGAATAAGGGTAGTTGGTCAAGGAACCAACTACCCTTATTCAAAACCAACGTTATTTCTTTCTGAATGAAAATATGATATTATCATGTTGGTAAATAGAGATTTTAAAGGAGCTATGAATAAATGAAACGTAGAACAGCCCGTGAATATGCATTACAAGCTTTATTTCAAATGGAATTAGCAGATACAGAAGCTAGAGAAGCAATTGATAATGTATTAGCAGAAAAAAATGAAGAAAGTGATGCTTTTTTAGAAGAACTTGTATTTGGTTATGATAATAACAAAGAACAAATTGATTCAATCATTCGTCAAAACTTGGAAAATTGGACGTTGGAGCGGATGGGAAATGTTGACCGTGCTATTTTACGGGTGGCAGTTTGTGAAATGACACAAATGGAAGATATTCCAGTGAATGTAACGATGAATGAAGCAATTGAGATTGCCAAAATATATGGTGATGATGAATCAAAAGGGTTCATCAATGCAGTGTTATCAAAAATCAAGGGATCACTATAATCAAGCTTTATGAAAAGGGGGAAAAGCACCCCTTTTCATAAAGCTTGCCGAAAGAGTCAACTATGGTATGAACAGTGAAATCAAGTATTTCTAAGTTGACTCTTTCTATTAAGGGCATGATACGATTTTTCGGTCATTCCTGTTAGTAAGGGGATATTGAAAATGACAAAAGCAGAGATTATTTCAGGAAAAGAAATTGCCAGTCAAAAAAGACAGCAATTAAAAAAGGAAGTACAAGAACTAGTCGGAACGAAAGGACTCACACCAGGGCTAACAGTTATTTTAGTAGGAGATAATCCAGCGTCCCGCTCCTATGTGAATGGAAAGCATAAAGCTTGCCAAGAAGTAGGGATCAAGTCAGAAATCATCCAACTGGAGAAAAATGTTTCTGAAGAGGTTGTTTTAGATTATATTAAACGTTTGAACGAGGATGAAAACGTGCATGGAATTTTAGTACAGTTGCCACTACCTGTCCATATCAGTGAGCAAAAAATAATAGAGACTATCTCCCCTAAAAAAGATGTAGATGGTTTTCACCCTCATAATATCGGCAGAATGATGACCGGACAAGAAGCATTTGTACCTTGTACACCACTAGGGATAGTTGAACTGGTAAAAGCAAAGGGAATTGAAATTGTCGGAAAGCATGTTGTCGTTGTAGGAAGAAGCAATATTGTCGGAAAACCAGTAGGACAGTTGTTTCTAAATGAAAACGCAACAGTGACTTATTGTCATTCTCGAACAAGGAATTTGAAGGAAATGACATTGCAAGGGGACATTTTAGTTGCGGCGATCGGGAAAGCCAATTTTATAACTGGTGACTACATAAAAGAAGGAGCAGTTGTGATTGATGTAGGTATTAACCGATTGAACACTGGAAAATTATGCGGAGATGTTGCTTTTGAAGAAGCGATTGAAAAAGCAAGTTACGTTACACCAGTTCCAGGAGGCGTCGGTCCGATGACAATTGCCATGT
>DAIDKD010000302.1 GCA_027451065.1 Bacillaceae bacterium
GAACGTTATGACCAGCGCCTGGAATTAGTGAAGCCGAAGCTTGAAGCCTTTTTTGACTGGTGTGAATCCCTAACTGCGCATGGCAAACTTGGCACAGCGATCAACTATGCGCTGAATCAGAAAGAGCGGATGATGAACGTTCTGAAGGACGGCCGTCTCGTGCTGTCCAACAATCTAGCCGAACGTGGCATCAAGTCACTCGTTATGGGCAGAAAGAACTGGCTGTTTTCAAAATCTTTTGAGGGTGCTCATGCCGTTGCGACTATTTTGAGTCTCGTTGAGACCGCCAAATCCAACGGATTACATCCGCGAAAATATCTGGACTACCTCTTAACTTACCTTCCAAATCGACAAAATACACCTTTGGAGGCTTATTTGCCATGGAATCCAAAGCTGCAGATGGACTGTCGCAAGACATTCAGTCTATTATACGCTTCGGACACTTCTCATTATAGGGGTGTCCGATTTTTATTTGTAGGTACTCAGCTATTCATCGCTTACATATAAATTGATTAGGTAGTGAGGTATGTGAACTTTTCTGTTATTGTTAGCCAGTCTCGCTTTTTATAAAAATATGTTACTTACATAAAATTTTTAGTAAAAAAAGGCCAGAAGCTCTGATTAATCAGCACTTCTGACCTAAATTCTATTATGGAGTTGAGGGGGCTCATCTGAACCCCTTCGAATCAAGGTTTAGAGTTATATAGTAATGGTTTTGGTAATGGTTTAGACTAAATATTCACGCATATGCCTATGTTTTATGAAACACATTGAATTTTTTACTAGCAATTTTTCGTACACTCGCTGGGCATCAATACCCGCATATTATTACTATACTGTATCAAAAATCTTTATTACTCTTTGAAATTTTAAAGTCATTATTCGAGATTTCCACACCGTTATTAGAAATACGCATGTAGGTAACGATTATGATAAATGTCTATACGAATAGTCTATATTTTGTAAAGTTTAGTTTGTTTTCATGATGCTATTTTATCTTTTACTTTACGTTATGCATTTCTTCTAACTGCTCTTCAATATTCTCTTGATTAACACCGGCTTGTAATAAAGCTGCGGCGGTATATGACCCTTCAACAACTGGAACATCGTATATTTTAACGGTTTTATCGCTCATTTCCACTGCCATTTCCAGATTCATTTTAGCACTACCTAAATCATAGAAAGCTAATAAGTTTTTAGCTGAGCTATTATTAATCGCTGCTAAGGTTGTATCAAAACTTGTTCCTATTTCTTTAATATCGACTCCGCCAACCACTTGAACATCAACATCTGCTGCAACCTCTTTAATTAGACGATGAATTCCTTCAGCTATTTCATAGACATGAGAAACAATAATAATCCCTGTTTTTTCCATTATTCTGTCTCCGCTCTTAACATCGTGTGAAATAATAATCCTGAAGAATAAGCACCTGGATCGATATGGCCGATGGAGCGATCACCAACATAAGATGCGCGACCTTTTTTCGCTTTCAATGGCTTAGTGGCTTCAACAGCTTCGTCAATCAATTCATGCGTTAATTCACCATTTTCAACAGCTTCTACTACAGCTATCCATACATCTACCATCGTTTTATCACCTTGTTCTGCTTTTCCACGCTTTTGAATGTTTTCTAAGCCTGTTTTTAAAATCTTGGCCCATTCTTCACCAGCTGTTTCAGCTTTCATCATTCCCATAAATGCCGATCCATAAAGTGGCCCAGATGCCCCACCTACTTTACTTAATAAATTTGTTGTAATTAATTTTAGTAACTCATTTAAAGTCTCTGGTTTTTGTTCTTCAATCGCCTTAACCACGTGTGCCATCCCGCGAGACATGTTATTTCCATGATCGCTATCTCCAATCGGTGTGTCTAATTGGGTTAAATAGTCTTTTTCATTTTGAATTTCTTCATTGAATAATTCCATCCAACGAATTCCCATCTCTATATTCATTAAAATACATTTCCTTTCAGTTTTAAAAAAATTTACCAATTAATAGTATCAACAGTTGCTTTTAAGGCTTCCAGATAGAAGTCATCTTCTAGACGAAGTAGAGTTAAAGATAAACCTTGCATCTCTAATGATGTCATCAGATTTCCTACTTTTGAAAATTCAATCTCCAACTTATTATCTTTCATTAGTTTGTGAACATCATTTGCAAATACATATTGCTCCATTAGAGGTGTTCCACCTAAACCATTCACGATAATTGCAAAGCGATTATTTGAATTTGCTTCAAATTCTTCTAGTAATTTTTTAAGTAATTCATCAACTAAATCTTTTGAAGTTTGTAGCTTTTCTCGCCGGTATCCAGGCTCGCCATGAATCCCTACTCCGTACTCAATTTCGTCATCCGCTAATGCAAAACTTGGTTTACTACTTCCTGGCGTAGTCACTCCCGTTAAAGCTAATCCAATAGTTTTCATATTGGGAATTAAATTTTCAGCTAATTCTTTAATTTCTTCAATTGACTGGCCTTTTTCAGCTGCATAGCCTAATATTTTATGGACAAATATAGTACCTGCTACACCGCGTTTTCCTTGTGTGTAGAGGCTGTCTTCGACAGCGATATCATCATCAACTACAATACTATCTACTTTAATTCCTTCCATCTCTGCGAGTTCCTGAGCCATCTCAAAGTTCATAATATCTCCTGAATAGTTCTTGATGACTAAAAATACACCTTTACCCTCGTCCGCTACTTTAATAGCTTCTAAAATTTGATCGGGCGTTGGAGAAGTAAAAACGGCTCCACAGACAGCTGCTGACAGCATTCCTGCTCCGACAAACCCAGCGTGCGCAGGTTCATGACCGCTTCCACCGCCTGAAACAATAGCCACTTTTCCCTTTTTATCGTGGGTTCGTTGTATGATTCCTGTTTCAGGAACTCTTTTAACTAATTCTGGATGGCTTAGCACCATTCCATCAATCATCTCATCAACAATGTAATCTGGATTATTTAAAATTTTCTTAATCACGTCTATGTCTACCCCTATCTTAGCTTTTCAGTTTATTTATTTTTTTCTTTATAGTCTCGACCAATCGCATCAGCTGCAATAATTGCCTGTGCAACAGCTTCAACTGTTATTTCAAACGGCATTGAGTGGATCGATTCTTCTGGGATACATGCTTTTTTAGCTACTTCTAAAATTTCATCATATTTCACTTCTTCAACATCCAAATCAGCTAAACATACTGGTAATCCAATAGAGATACTAAAAT
>DAIDKD010000303.1 GCA_027451065.1 Bacillaceae bacterium
GTTATCCGTATTACGGAATCCCTTATTATTAAAGACGAAGAAATGCATGATGGTTTGCTTAAAGTACACTGGCTAATATTCTAGACCTGAAGCTAAAAAATAGAATGTAAGAACCGACAATCTTCTTCAATCATTATCAAAGTCGTCAGTTCTTACATTCCTCTTACTCTTCATCATCCATCACATTGTATGCTGTTTGAAAAAAGACCATTTGACTCTCAAATTTTCGTTCTGCCGCTTCTCTCTGAACATGACGATAAATACCATCAGCATCTTGTTCCCGTGCTTTTACATTATCCAACAAAGTGATTTCAAGGATTTTTTTGATTCGTTCTTTTAAATTGCTTTGCAAAATCGGGAAAGATATCTCCACTCTTTTCACCATATTTCGTGTCATTAAATCTGCAGAGGAAAGAAATATTTTATCTTCACCGTTATGAGAAAAATAGTAAATACGACTATGCTCTAAAAACCTTCCTACAATACTGCGAACAGTAATGTTGTCGCTGATTCCAGGAATTTTGGCACGCAAGCAGCATGTTCCTCTTACAATTAAATCAATTTTCACTCCAGCGATTGATGCTTCATACATTTTTTTTATTAGTCGTTTGTCTGTAAAAGAATTCATTTTCGCAATGATTCTGCCATTGCCAAATTGCTGGTGATACATAATTTCTTTGTCTATTAAATCAATTAATTGTTCACGTATATCCATAGGTGCCACCGATAATTGATAATAGTTCGGCTTATCCGTATGTCCGCTAAGAAAATTGAAAAAATTGGTTGCATCAATACCGATTTCTTTATTTGTTGTAAACAACCCAAAATCTGTGTAAAATTTAGCAGTCGTATCATTATAATTTCCCGTCCCTAAATGGACGAATCGCTCAATTTTCCCTTGTCTTCTTCTCACGACTAAGGTAATTTTGCTATGGGTTTTTAAATTGTTCATTCCATAAATCACATGGCAGCCGGCTTTTTCTAATTGCTTTGCCCATTCAACATTATTCTCCTCATCAAATCGAGCTTTCAATTCCACTAATACAGTCACTTGCTTGCCTTTTTCCGCTGCAAGCTTTAAAGATTTAATAATTGGTGAATCACCGCTAACCCGATACAATGTTTGCTTAAGAGCCAAGACATCATTATCTTCTGCTGCTTCTTCAATAAAATCAACAACTGGCTGGAACGATTCATACGGATGATGAAGTAAAACATCGTGCTCTAAAGATTTTTCAAAAATATTTTCATGAGAATGCAAATCCTTTGGAGGCTGAGGAATCAAGGTTTCATAAGCTAGATAGTCTTTTTCTTTCTTTACTTCCCGATAAAAAGCAGAAAGAAAAGTAAAATCCAAAGGTCCTTCCACAGCATAGATATCCTTTTCATGAATTTCTAACTCTCCCTGTAAATACGCAAGCATCTTTTCATCTACAGGTTCTTTCATTTCTAGTCGGATTGCTGCTCCCCATTTCCGTTTCTTCAATTCTTTTTCTATTTCCTTCAATAAATCACGGGCTCCCTCTTCGTGAATTGTTAAATCTGCATTTCGGGTAATTCGAAATTGAGTTACATCCTCTGCAATATATCCTGTAAATAATTTATGCAAATAAGCGCTAATGACATCTTCTAACAAAATAAAATAATCCTGTTCTTCATTTGTCGGAATACGAATAAATCTCTTTAATACAGAGGGGACTTGCACAATCCCAAGTTTTCTCCTGTCTTCCTCATTTTCCTCTTCCTCATCATATAAAGTTACCGCTAAATTTAAGCTTTTGTTTAAAAGCATAGGAAATGGGCGGTACGCATCAACTGCAACAGGAGTGAGCACAGGAAAAATTTGTTCATCAAAATATTCTTCAGCAAATTTCTTCTGTTTTCTACTTAATTGCTGAAATGTTAAAAGTTTGATTCCTTCTTTCATTAGTAATGGAGACAATTCCTCATGAAATACTTCATATTGTCTACGAACTAGTTCGTGACTCTTCACAGAAATAGCTTTCAACTGTTCCTTAGGAGTTAATCCAGCTTTATTTTCTGGCTTATTGAACTTGGCTTTTACTTGATCTTTTAAACCTGCAACACGAACCATGAAAAATTCATCAAGATTAGAGCTGAAAATACTAAGGAAATTTAGTCTTTCCAGTAATGGATTCTGAAGATCAAGAGCTTCTTCAAGAACCCTTTCATTAAATGCCAACCAGCTTAGTTCTCGATTATTGTAATATGCATGGTTATCTAAATCTAAATTTTGATTTTCCAGTAATATCATTTCACGTTCCCCTTTACCTAGTCTCTCTCAGCGGGAAAGGCATCCGTTGAGAAAATTTTCGCTTTACTGTGATACAAAACGAAATTGGATATTTTGCTTAAGTGCACGCTCCATATGTTTCTTCTGCTTTTGCACTTGTTCCTCTTCAATTAAGAAGGAGCCCTCACATGTAACTATAAACAATATATTATTCTTCTCTGTAACCAATTCAATATTCTTCACAATGGAACGGTCTGTAACATGCAAGCAATTGACTAGTTTGATAATAGCACCTAAAATCTGTAGTTTTTGCTTCTCCTCTTTTGAGAACCACTCTGGGAAAGTCGCTATATACTCTTTAAATTTTCCTCTTGATTGATATGAAGCTAACAACGCCAATGCAATTCTTTCCTTATGGATAAAGCCATCAATTGTTTTATTGGCTATTAAATAAAAACTATGCTGCTCACTATCCTCTAAATCAATATATTTTCCCACATTATACAAAGTGATTCCATAACGAAGAAAGTCATAGTCATCATCTGAAAAAGTTGCAACCTGCACCTTTTTCAATTGCTTACAAACACGTAATGCCTCCTGATATTTTTCTTCATTTGAAGGAGATATCAACTGGTATTCAGTGGCAACCCTTTGAATACTTTCCTTTTTCACATCGAAAAAGTGTGGTGCTTCTTTACCATGACTGAGAAAATATTTAAAGAGAAGTCCATCACGAAGTCCCTTTCTACTCAAAAACAAGGAAGTCATTTTCACAATGTTAGCCAATTCAAGTAAAGCCTGCACCGCTGGAATAATTGTGTCGGCACGGTCACGGGCAATTCCATCAAATTTTTGTAATTCTTCATAGGATAATGAAGTGAGCATGGCTAGTACTTCTTCCATTCCATGATGATTCATTTCATATAAATGTTCCCCTGCAATTGG
>DAIDKD010000304.1 GCA_027451065.1 Bacillaceae bacterium
CAACAGCTGTCACAAGGATTGCAATGACTAGTATCATATAAAAGTCAGAACGCGAAACGGCGCTGACACTTCCAAATAAATAGCTATATAAATCCGTATTAAAGCCTCTTGCCATGGAAAGAAATATTGCACTTAAACCAATACCTCCCGATAAAACTATTGGAATGGCAAGCTCTTGATAATGCTTATACACAGTACGCAGCTTTTCCATTAGTAACGAGCCCCCTACTGAAAAAGCCATTCCCATAAAAAGAGGGTTCCAGTTCGCCGCAAACTCAAAGTTCCGTCCCAACAACAAACTAAAAGAAAGCCCAGCTAGTGTTACGTGACTTAAAGCATCCGCTATTAGTGACTGACGGCGAATTACGACAAACACTCCTAATAATGGTGCTAAAAATCCAATAATAATCCCTGTCCACAATGCATTTTGCAAAAATGAAAATTCTAAAAAATCTCGAATCATATTATTTCACTTCCTCATTTATCTGGTCATATTCGTGGTTATGGCCCATCGCTTGCGCATGATAACCATATAAATAAGACAGCTCATCCTCTTGCAATGCTTCGAAACTTTCTGCATCACCATGGAAATATAATCTTCTATTCAAGCAAGCTACATGAGTAAACTTCTCTGTAGCCGCACCAATATCATGGGTCACCATCACCATAGTAATCCCTAAACGTTTATTTAAATCCTTCAACATTTCATAAAAGGACTCTACATTCTTTGCATCAATGCCTACAGTCGGTTCATCTAATATAAGTAGCTCTGGGTCTGCTATTAATGTCCGTGCAATAAAGACCCGCTGTTGCTGTCCACCTGATAATTCTCCAATATTACGGGATTGAAAAGATTCCATTCCAACAGCCTGCAATGCCTCTAATACTTTTTGTTTATGTTGCTTTCTAAAAAAACGAAACATGCCGATTTTCGGAGTAAGACCTGATGCAACCACTTCAAAAACACTAGCTGGAAAGCCAGAATTGAAGCTGTTTGATTTTTGGGATACATAACCTATCTTATCCCAATCTTTAAAGCTTTTAATATCTACACCGAATAATGAAATACTTCCCTCTTGAGGTGTTAAAATTCCTAAAATACATTTTAATAATGTTGATTTACCAGAACCATTTGGACCTACCAATCCAAGAAAAGATCCTTTCGGGATATTTAGATGAATATGTTCTAAAGCTACTTGCTGTTCATATCTATAGGAGAGATCTTTTATTTCAACAATATTTTCCAAGTTTATCTTCACCTTCTTCACTTAAGAATCATTACGATTTATCCATTAGAAAATTATAACTGAATCAGAGTCATTTGTAAAGGGGATGGAAACTGTAACCACGACAAACGCATGAAAAAATTAAAACCAAACTATATATAGGGAGTGAGGAAAAAAAGCTATATGCTTGCTTTGGATTTCCCAAAATATCTTTCTGTACTGTTCCGGGTGTAAAGAAGGGAGAAGTCTGGAGCCGTATCCAAATAGGAACACGGAAGTGAGATGTTTAGGGAAAATTTGAATTACTCATGGTTTGTGCCTTGGAAATCCAAAATACCTAATGTTGAGAAATAACCGTTCTTTCGTGTCCCCTCACTAATCAAAAAAATATATGATACGTTACTAACTAGCTTTAGAAACTTTCATGCGTTTATCGTGAACCAGAATTGCTCCTATCCCCTTTACAAATGACCAATAAGACACCTTGTGCTTTTCGAATCTAGTGGATTGCGCTTTTGAATCTTCCCCCTCGTGTTTCATGGGTGTCCATGATAGTGATGAAAGCTTCATTGTCAATTTCATGGATAACAGATTTCAGTTTGGTTACTTCCAAGCGCGTCACCACTGCATAGATAACATCTTTCTCGTGGTCTGTGTAGCCACCTCTTCCATGAAGCTTTGTTGTTCCGCGTCCTAAGCGGTCGAGAATAGCATCAGAAACCTCTTCATAATAATCTGATACAATCAGCACGGCCTTTGTTTCATCAAACCCTTGAGTAACAACGTCAATTGCTTTAAAGGCAATATAATATGCCAAGACCGAATACATCGCCTGTTCTACCCCATAAACAAATCCCGCAACCGTAAAGATGAAAACATTGATAAACATAACAAATTCACCAACTGAAAAAGGCAGTTTCTTCGTGAGTATAATACCTAAAATCTCTGTCCCGTCCATAGTTCCCCCATTTCGAATAACAAGACCTACACCTACGCCCAACAATAATCCGCCAAAAATAGCTGCTAAAATCGGCTCATCAACAAAAGCTGCTAAATGATAATGCTCCAAGGTTCCTTCAAAGAGAGCTAAACAAACGGTACCGAAAATAGAAGCAATGACAAAGGTTTTTCCAATCTGCTTATATCCAAAATACATAAACGGCAAGTTAAGAGTGACAATTAATACTCCGAAACCTATCCTCTCTGCCAGGTGATGAATAATCAGTGCCATACCGATTACTCCACCGTCAATTAATTGATTGGGTAGCAAAAATAATTCAATGGCCGCCGCTGCAAAAAAAGCTCCCAGCATAATCATGATAATTCTTAACATAATTTGTGATTTACTTGCTTTCTTATGTTGTTTTGGCATCCAATTCCCCCTTTTATGTTGCTGTTCCCCCAAATCAAATTTTTACAAGTTCTGTCAGTTCATATTCTTCATACTTTATTTAATAAGGAGGGATCCATTTGAATCTTATTCAACAACTGATAAATAAAAAAGTAAACAATATTACTGTTCCTGAATTACTGAAGTATTGTCACCAATATGATATTTCGATAACGAATCAGCAAGCAGCTCAAGTTGTTTCCGTTATCAGACAAAAAGCAGTAAACATTTATCACTTACCTGAACGAATGGAGTTGCTTCATAAAATTTCTTTAATTAGTAATCCTGAAACTGCTAAAAAAGTAGATGGCCTTCTCCAGAAGTTACTCTAGCAGGTTTGCAAGAACGGGGAAAAATACCCCGTTCTCACAAATCTGTCAAGTTCTTGAATAGCCTGCAATTTCTCACTAATCTTCTTTCAATAATTCTTCTTGTAACTTCGGATTGAATATGCTTTTTCGTAGCATGTCAATCTCTAGTTTATATGGAGCCTTTTTATTATTTTTATCTGCT
>DAIDKD010000305.1 GCA_027451065.1 Bacillaceae bacterium
ATCCCTCACTTTCTTCGGGTGTGATAGTGTGCAATTGGTTTTTTCCTCTGGAATCAGGTTGTCTGAAAAAGGAAGCTTTCCCCCTTTTCAGACAACCTGATTCCATTTTGGCATATCTCACCTCTTTTTTTCATACGTATGAAGTAGTGACCTACCTAGTTTTGATGTGAGGGGAGGTATCTTATGGGAGTCATTCCATATACAGAAAAAGAAGTAGAGTTACTTGCCAGACTGATGCGTGCCGAAGCTGAAGGAGAAGGAAAATTAGGAATGTTACTTGTAGGAAATGTTGGTGTAAATCGAGTGTTAGGAGAATGCTTAGATTTCATCCCCATTACGAGTCTTCAAAGAATGGTTTTCCAAAGTCCTGGAGGCTTTGAAGCAACACAAAAAGGCTACTTTTATCAAGCAGCAAGAGATGTTGACATAGAGTTAGCAAGACGAGTCCTTAGGGGAGAACGTTATGCCCCGGGTAGAAACGCACTCTGGTTTTTTCGACCAGAAGGAGACTGCCCTGGCCAATGGTATAACCAACCTAATACAGGAAGGTATAAAAGCCATTGCTTTTTTGCACCGACTCAACAAGATTGTCCAAGTGTTTATTAAGTGTTTGAAAAAGAAAAGAGAGGAGCTGTAAAATGGCTTACTATCAAAATCCCTATCAACAAGGATTTTATCAACCATCTGGAACGTATCTACCGCCACAACAAGCGGTACCGCAACAAGCTGTGCCGCAGCCTCCAAAAACGGGGGTAGCTCAATATGTTCCGGGAATGCTTCCATTAGAGGAATCTTATATTGAAAATATTTTGCGCCTTAATAAAGGAAAAGTAGCCACTATTTATATGACCTTTGAAAAAAGTTCTCAATGGAATTCAAAAATTTTCAAAGGAATTATTGAAGCAGCTGGGCGAGACCATATTATTTTAAGTGATCCTAACACTGGAGTACGGTATTTATTGCTAACTATTTATTTAGATTACATCACATTTGAAGGGGAAATTAACTACTTAGCCCCGCATGAACTAGGGATATATCAAGCGCCGCAACAGTCATGATTGATTGAGGGAATTCCAGAAAACGAGGTTATCTAGGCTGTGTAGAAAGATAAAATAATGTCCACTCTTCACAGCCTACCTCACCATTTTCAAAAATGCTTCACAACTGCAACCCCAATCAAAACCCATCCCACTAAAAACGCCACGCCACCTAACGGAGTAATCGCTCCAATCCATTTAATCCCTGTTACACTAAGTACATATAAGCTCCCAGAAAATAAAAGAATTCCTGCGAAAGTAAGCCATCCCGCCCAAGGTAACAAAGAACTCTGCTGGATTTTCAAAAGGAAAAAACCCACAATAAATAACATTCCCGTTGCAAACATCTGATACGTTACCCCCGTTTTCCATACCTGTAACATTTTCTCAGATATTTTCCCTTCCAATCCGTGTGCCCCAAATGCTCCTAATGCAATGGCAAGAAAACCTGCTATACTACCCAATAGAAAAAATATTTTCATCGCCGTCACTCTTTTCTTTTTACTAAAAATCTACCAATTCCGCGGTTCTATCACAAATATTTCGACTTGGAATTTTTTTAGTTCTCCTGTATATTAAAATACATACAACTCAAATACAGTAGGAAGAAAGTGATACCCAATGACTTATAAAATGATTGTCCTAGACCTAGATGATACGTTGCTTCGCGAGGACGGAACTATTTCTCCTCGTACAAAACAAGCTCTCATAAACGCTCAGGAAGCTGGAATAAAAGTTGTCCTTGCTTCTGGGAGACCAACATATGCTATGTGGGATTTAGCAGAAGAATTGAATTTAGCCACTTATGAAAGTTTCATTCTCTCCTTCAACGGAGGAATCATTACCAATTGTAAAACAAAAGAAGTTGTTTTCAGTTGTGTATTAGCACCAGAAATCGCTCACCATCTCTACGATGTAAGCAAACGTGAAGGAGTAAACATATTAACTTACCTAGGCGATAACATACTGACTGATGAGATAAGTGAATATATTGAAGTCGAAGCAAACATAACAAAAATGCCACTTTTGATGACAGATGATTTTAAACAAGCTGTTTCCAATCCAGTTGTAAAGGTAATGATGCTCGAAGAACCTGAAAAACTAGCATTAGTAGAAAAGAAACTCCAACAAGAATTTGCAGGAGCCTTAAGTGTCACTCGCTCAAAGCCATTCTTCCTTGAATTCACAGAAAATGGTGTTGATAAAGGAAATAGTTTAGAGAGGCTAATCGACCAATTAGGCATCACGCGAGAAGAAGTGATTGCCATTGGCGATGGAAATAACGACTTAACGATGCTTGAATTTGCTGGGTTTGGAGTGGCCATGGGTAATGCCGCTACGAACGTAAAAGAAATAGCTGATTATTTGACAGATACAAATATGAATGACGGTGTCGCAAAAGTTGTAGAAGAATTTGTTTTGAATTAGATGCTAAATAACACAAGGAGGATAACCCAATAAGCTAAAAACCAGCCTATTGGGTCATCCTCCGCAAGAATTGGCGATATCATACATCCTATTATACAAAGGATTTTGATAATCGCCAATTCTTGCTTTTCAGTGAAATTCGATTTTTGAGTCTGCCTGCTTATGTTACTCAGGTATCTGCCAATCGATTCCTGTTTCTCCTAACTCCTTCAGTAAATGATTGGTTTTTGAAAAAGGCTTGCTTCCAAAAAAACCTCGTGATGCTGAGAGAGGACTTGGATGAACGGATTCGATAATATGATGATGCTTGTTCGTAATAAGACGTTTCTTCTGCTGAGCCGGTCTGCCCCATAATATGAAAATAACTGGTTTCTCTCTCTCATTTAGCAAGAAAATCAATTTATCAGTAAAGATTTCCCAACCTATGTTTTTATGGGAGTGTGCCTCTCCTTTCCGTACTGTCAACACTGTATTCAACAACAACACTCCTTGCTGTGCCCAATGCTCTAAATTTCCATGTTCAGGAATTTTACAGCCAAGGTCAGCGTGCAGTTCTTTGAAAATATTTTGCAAAGATGGAGGTTTTTTTAATCCTTTTTGCACAGAAAAACTTAAACCATGAGCTTGATTAGGACCATGGTAAGGGTCATGTCCTAATATCACT
>DAIDKD010000306.1:0-2771 GCA_027451065.1 Bacillaceae bacterium
CGATTTCCGATATAGATGTTCAATATCGAAAAGATTAAGGTGGTGATAATGATAGATAACAAAGTACTGCGCAAACTATTTTTAGGCTTTATTCAAATTCATATCTTGCATCATGCTGGGGAACATCCGATATTTGGTGCTTGGATGCTCGATGAATTAAGAGAACATGGGTATGATATTAGTGCAGGAACCCTCTACCCTATCCTACACTCCATGGAAAAGGATGGATTATTAACAAGAGAAGATAAAAACGTAGAAGGGAAAATCAGGAAATACTACACTACAACTGAAAAAGGTGCAGAAGTTTTAATTGAAGCAAGAAATAAAGCCTATGAACTTTTTAAAGAAATCAAAGATTAGGAAGGTACAACATGGAAAAGAAAAATATTACGTTGCACTCTCTTTTAGAGGTGTTATTTGTTTCAACAAAATTAGGTCTCACTTCATTCGGTGGACCAATCGCTCATTTAGGCTATTTTTACGAAGAGTATATTAGAAAAAGAAAATGGATGGATGAAAAAAGCTATGCTGATTTAGTTGCCTTGTGTCAATTTTTACCGGGACCCGCTAGTAGCCAAGTAGGGATTGGAGTGGGGACGATGCGTGCTGGTGTTTTAGGTGGTATTGTTGCATTTATCGGCTTTACCCTTCCTTCTGCAATTGTACTTATTTTATTTGCCCTCCTTCTTCAAGGAATGGATGTAGAAAATGCAGCATGGTTACACGGCTTAAGAATCGTTTCAGTAGCTGTTGTTGCTCATGCAATTATGGGAATGGCTAAGAAACTTACGACTGATTTAAAAACGAAAACCATTGCTCTCTTTGCATTAATAGCAGCACTTGTTTGGCAAACTGCCATTACGCAAGTATCCATCATTCTCATTGCCGGGATTATAGGATACGCTTTGTATAAAGATAAGGCTTTAGAAGATGGTGAAAAGCTCTATTTCCCAATTTCTCGCTCTTTTTCAATTGCTTGTTTAGTGTTATTTTTTGCTTTATTATTTTTGTTGCCAGTTATCAGAGAGCTATCCTCTTTAGAGTGGGTTGCTATGTTCGACAGCTTTTATCGCGCAGGAGCGCTAGTTTTCGGTGGTGGCCATGTAGTTTTACCATTACTGGAGGTTGAAGTTGTGCCAACTGGCTGGATGACTGAAGAGACATTTTTAGCTGGATTTAGTGCGACCCAAGCAATGCCAGGTCCTTTATTTACCTTTTCAGCTTACTTAGGAACAATTGTTGATGGGGTGAGAGGCGGATTCATTGGACTTGCTGCTATTTTCTTACCAGCTATGTTACTTATTTTTGGAGCTTTACCATTTTGGGATGACATACGCCGCAACGCTAAAATCCAAGGGGCATTAGTTGGTGTGAATGCTGCCGTTGTCGGAATTCTTATTGCAGCTTTTTATAATCCAATTTGGACGAATTCTATCTTTGCTCCAATTGACTTTGCTTTCGCCGCACTACTATTTAGTATGTTGGCATTTTGGAAGCTTCCACCTTGGGTAATCGTATTGGCAGGAGCAGCTGGCGGAGTCTTACTGACGTTTATCTAAATCTATTCTACAACATATACTGTCTAACATACATGGTTGGTCCTTCTGTGCCAACCATGTATGTGTTTATATTCACCATGCGGAAATAATCATCGCTATTACCCCAGAAGCAATAACATAAAATAAATTAGGAATAAGTGTCAGTCTGATTACTTGTCCTTCCTTTCCTAACGCACCCACTACTGCCGAGGCAGCCACTACATTTGCTACACAAATCATATTACCAGCAGCCGCTCCCATTGCTTGTAAAGCAACAATCAACACTTGTGAAAAACCATTGGCTGTGGCAACATCAAATTGTAATGAAGTAAACATCATATTACTAAATGTTGCACTACCTGAAACAAAAGAACCTAGTGTTCCTAGAAATGGAGCTACAGTTGGCCAGGCTCCTCCAAATAAATTTGACGCTGCTTTTGCCAATTCTGTCGGCATACTTTGCAACTGTGCCCCTTCTATACCAGATCCTAAAAAAATCCGAACCATTGCTGTGGAGAATGCTAATGCCACCGCTGTCCCCGCTAATGAATAGGCTGAATCACGAAAAGCCTTTTTTACCATTTTTCTAGACATTTTATGAACAATAATCGTAATAAGTACGACTACTAAGAAAATAAACCCAGGTGAATACAAAATTTGCCAGCTTTGACTAATATTTGTTCCTAGTATATCATTCCATGAAATCCTTATATTTTTCAACCAGTTATTCAACGGTTCTATGATACGGGTTAAAACCAACAGTAAGGCAATTAAAATATATGGCACCCATGCTCTCACCAACGACATGCTGTGTACGGTATTCTCTTTGTTCTCCATTTCTCCTTCAAAATCAATAGCCTGCCATGGCTTTTTTGGGAGTAACCAGCCTCTCTTTGCCGCAAAAACTACAATAACCAAACTAAACAGTCCTCCAAGAAGCGCGGGAAATTCAAATCCTACAAATCTAGCTACAAAAGCAGCAGGAATTGTATAGGACACCCCTGCAAATATTGCAAACGGGGCTACTTCAAGACCTTCACGAAACGATTTATTTTTTCCGAATACTTTTGTCAAGATGAGTACTAAAATGAGCGGAATAAATGTGCCAATCAATAAATCAATTTGTGTTAATTGAATAGCCACTTCTTGTAAAAATCCATGTACATCCAGTCCATTTTCTGTTAAATATGCGGAAACCTGTGCTGTTGGAGGTTCTATCCCCTGCCTGACACC
>DAIDKD010000306.1:2781-3092 GCA_027451065.1 Bacillaceae bacterium
GTTCCAACAGCCCCAAATCCAACTGGGGCACTGTTTGCTACTAGGGAAATCACGATTGCTGCTAATGGAGGAAATCCGAGAGCTAATAAAAGAGGTGCAGCAATTGCTGCTGGTGTCCCAAAGCCTGCAGCCCCCTCAATAAAACCACCAAAACACCATGCAATGATAATCATTTGAACCCGTTGATCTTTTGTAATATTTGTAAATCCATTTCTAATGACATGTATTGCACCGCTATACGTGAGAGTGTTCAATAACAAAATCGCTCCGAAGATAATAAATAATACGGTAATCGTTACGAAAATCCCCTC
>DAIDKD010000307.1 GCA_027451065.1 Bacillaceae bacterium
ATTGGTTCTTCTTCTACCTTTAACTCTGAGTCTATTGCTGATTCATCTTCTTCTGTTACTTTTGGCACAGACTCTGCTGTGGACTTTGCTACTTCGTCCTCATCAACTATTGCAACACTATTTGGAACACATAAAAAAGTCCTGTCATCTAACTGCTTCATTTCCCCACCGATAAAAAACAACGACCCTTCTAGGAAACTAACAACTCTTTGAACATCTTCATCGTCTAATGCTTTTACATTGATAATAATAGATTTTTCTTCCATTAAATATTTTGCAACTTTTCCCACTTCTTCATAAAGTTCAATCTCCATCAATACTACATGTGAAGAATATTCATTACTATTCGTATCTGTCTCTCCAACTACTCCACGAAGTCTATCCATAATACTCATTTTCATTATCCCCCTATTTTCTAAGCTTTTATATTAATAGAATAGCATATACAACAATATATTCAATACAATTTTTTTATAGTAGACCATCATAATGAAACTTCACTTTCTTTTATCAACTTTTCAACTTTTATCAACTTCTTGGTTACATCCTCTGCTATTTTCCTTCTTTTTTTATGATTAGGAGCTTTTGTTAATGTTCCAGTCATTAATTTTAATGTTCCCTTTACTGTTATATTGTGAAATATAGTAACAACGCTTTTTATTTCCCCATCTGGTTTTGTTTCGATATATCCATATCCGCTAAATTTTTCATTTATCCCAGTTACATGTAAAGTCAATTTTGTCGGCTCATTCCATTCAACAATATTTACTTTTACACTTATTTTTTTCTTCATTACACCGATACCACTTTTAAATGTCCAAATCGCTTCTGTTTCATTGAGTATCTCATGACTTACATAACCGTCTAGCAACGGCACCCATTTCTCAACTGTATTAAGCATCTCCCAAATCTGACTGACTGAAAAAGGTAACTCAATTCTATATGTAAGCTCTGACATACACTGCCTCCTTCTAATAGTCTTTTCTCTTACTATATGATTGTGAGGTGGTATAAATGATTTGAAAATCATTTATACCACCTCACAATCATATGAAAACGTTAGAAAAAATACTTGCAAAATATTGTGATACTTGCAATAATATAGGTGATTCAGTAACACATCACTTAATTTGGGGGAAATACATATGAATATTTTATTAGCGTGCTCTGCTGGAATGTCTACTAGCTTGTTGGTTACAAAAATGGAAGAAGCAGCAAAAGCAAACGGAATGGAAGGCAAAATTTGGGCTGTATCTGGTGATGCAGTAAGTGCAAATATTGATGAAGCTGATGTTCTTTTATTAGGACCACAAGTACGCTTCTTACTAAACCAAATGCAAAAATTAGGAAATGAAAAAGGGATTCCTGTAGATGTCATTGATACAGTAAACTACGGGATGATGAAAGGTGACGCAGTGTTAGAACAAGCCATTCAACTTGTAGAGAATAAATAGACAGTTGTTATTGCACATAGGAGGGGACATAATGGAAATTTCGTTTCAAATCATTTTACATGCAGGAAATGCAAGAAGCTCTGCAATGGAGGCAATTGCATTTGCAAAAGAAGGTAAATTTACAGAAGCAAAAGATAAACTAGAAGATGCAAAGAAAGAGTTAAATGAAGCGCATCATTCTCAAACTGAGTTAATCCAAGCTGAAGCAAGGGGAGAATCTGTGGATGTGAATGTTATTTTGGTTCACTCACAAGATCATTTAATGACAGCAATGGCTATAAAGGATTTAGCAGTTGAGTTCGTGGAATTATATGAAAAATTAGCTGAGGCTAAATAATAGTTACATAAAAAACGGGATTGTGGAAATTGGTTGATTTTTACCAATTTCCACAATCCCGTTTTTCTTTTAACCTAGTCATCTCTACCAAAATATCGGAAACAAAGCATGGTGATGTCATCAGATTGTGGCTCTGCGTCTTCAAATTCCTCTACTGTA
Source organism: Bacillaceae bacterium (assembly GCA_027451065.1). Taxonomy (GTDB): domain Bacteria; phylum Bacillota; class Bacilli; order Bacillales; family Bacillaceae_G; genus DAIDKD01. Next base: position 1,951 of record DAIDKD010000307.1, read on the forward strand.
CGATATAGCTCATCTATAATTTTATCTACTGGCTTATCAATTGAGAGCTTTACATTCTCAAGCAAACGCTCCGTTCCATACATTTCAGATTTACTATTGAAAGCCTCGGTTACACCATCAGTATATAATAGTAAGGTGTCCCCCTTTTGTAAAGTAATTGTTTCAAAAGGAAACTTTCTATTTGGAAAAACAGCAAGCGGTGGTGCTTTCTGTACGGAAAGATACGAAAGTTCTCCACTTTCCTTCTGATACAGCAGCGGCGGATTATGACCAGCACTTGTGTAAGTATACTCACCTGTTTCAAGATCCAAAACAGAAAAGTAAGTCGTAACAAACATACTTGCTTTATTATCTTCAGAAAGCAAATTATTAACAATCTCTAAAATTTCATCAATTGGCACATTTTTATTATTCCTAATCAAAATCTTAGAAATAACCATAAATAATGCAGCTGGCACACCTTTCCCAGAAACGTCTGCAATCACAAGGGCAATTTTTCGCTGTGTATCATCTAAGAAAAAGAAATCAAATAAATCTCCGCCAACCTCTTTCGCCGGTTTTATGAAACTTGCTAACTCTAAATCATCCCTTTCTGAAAAGTCAGGGAAGACCTTCGGCAGCATATCATTCTGAATATCAGTCGCTATTCGTAACTCACTAGCAATCTGCTCTTTTTCTTTCGTTTCAACAGCAATTTGTTGAATATATCCTTTAATATCCTTCGTTGTTTTATTGAGGGTATCGGCAAGGTTCTTCATCTCATCTTCTGAGTCTACTGAAATAACGTAATCAAGATTTCCTTGTCCGATGATTTTTGCTCCCTTTACCAATTGCTCAATTGGTGCAGTCAGCATATTACTTAGAAACAATGATGCTGCTATTACTAACACAATCAATACAATAAAAACAGCGGTAAATCTGAAAGCATTATACAAAACTTCTTGAGGCGGAAATTGCTGAGGCACGATCCCCGGATCAGGCGACCGAAACGTTTGTCAAGCCAGTAGAAACCTTTTCCGTTGCCTACAAATACTTAGACGGCCCTTTCTCTATTTACAATAATGAGGGTATACAATACAGCGACGGAAGTAACGCGATGATACAGCTCCAATCACAGGCCAGACTGTGG
>DAIDKD010000308.1 GCA_027451065.1 Bacillaceae bacterium
ACAGATTAAGAAAGATATGAAAACAGCAAGATAATTGAGAAGGTAAAAGAGGTGAGGGGAATGAAAGCAACTCATTCAGTACCATTAGAATACAGTACGGAAGAAAATCAACTGAAAGTATTAGGATTCTGGTTATTTCTAGGGGCAGAAATTGCCCTTTTCTCCACTCTTTTTGCTGTATATTTTATTATGGCAAATCGTACAGGTGACGGTCCCACTGGAGCGGAGATATTTGAATTGAATGGTGTCATGGTTGAAACGATATTACTTTTGACAAGCAGCTTTTTGTGTGGGTTAGGGATTCACAGCATGCGCCAAGGGCTCAAAAAACAAATGATGGTCTTTTTTATCTTAACATTATTGTTAGGGGCTGGATTCCTCGGGATAGAAATCGCTGAATTCATTACGTATATTCACGAAGGAGCTACAATGCAGACAAGTGGATTTTTATCTAGCTTATTCGTACTCCTCGGAACCCATGGAGCCCACGTTACATTTGGGTTACTTTGGGGAAGTGCCATATTGATTCAGATTGGTCGTCGAGGCTTCACATCAGAGACAACAAATAAAGCATTTATTTTCTCTCTTTATTGGCACTTCCTAGATGTAGTATGGATTTTCATCTTTAGTTTTGTCTATTTGAAAGGACTGATGTAAGATGCTGAAGAAATTATTTCCGGCTGGTCATTTACTGGGATTTACTGCTTCTATATTATTAACACTTGTCGCATTATCAGTAGTGAAGTTTGATCTATCTCGTCAGATAGGACTGGCGATTCTCATTGTGACAGCTTTCTTGCAAGCGGCTGTTCAGTTATTTTTGTTCATGCATATTGGAGAATCTTCTGACAAAAAGACTCTTTATACGAATGTGATTTATGCGGTATTGATTGCGTTGATTATTATTTTCGGTAGTGCATTTGTGATGGTCTGGGGGTATCAGATACCGTAAAATAGTGAGAGGGAAGGGGGATGAGGGAAATGTAAAACCTTGTACCCCTTTTTATCAAATAATTTTACGTATTCGAGTATTTTTTTGACGTGTTGGGAAATAATAAAGGGAAGGAGTGCGTGTGGAAACAGTCGAAAGGGGTAAAAGGAATGTCTACTATTTCTCGGTCAGAGGAAGAAAGGTACAGGGGTAGTAATGCAGTAGTGAAACGATATTGTCTTGGTGAAATCAGTGAAAAAGAGCTACTACATATGAGCAGAGCTGATTATACAGATAAACCTAAAAATCGAGTATGATAAAAAAACTTCAGCAAGAGGTGAATCACCTTTCCTTGCAGAAGTTCTTTTTTTATTGATATATTATTTGTACGAATGGAATAAGTGAAACTTTCGTATATATTTAGCAAGGAATACAGGAAAGAGGTTTAAAAACAGATGAAAGGCAAAGCAAATTTTTTAGCGGGTACTTCACTTGGGATAATGGGGGCGGGATTTTTAGGAACATTTCCTTTTGCACATACTCTAGCTGGTACGATATTTCATGGAGGATTTGAGGCTGGTTTAGTAGGTGGATTAGCAGATTGGTTTGCTGTCACAGCACTTTTTCGCCATCCGATGAATATTCCTATTCCTCACACAGCATTATTACCAAAAAACCGTGAAAAAGTAACCAATTCTTTAGTAAATATGATTGAAAATGAATGGTTAACGAAGGAAAGTATCGCTTCGAAAATACAAGAAATGAATATTGCTGAGACTGTGGTGACAGCGGTAGAAAAGCAGTTGGACAACAAAAGTATCCAAGAGGGACTGACAACAATTTTAGAACAGGCACTATATTATATTGATAAAGAAAAATTAGCATCACTTATTGAAAAGGAAGGAAAAGGATATTTGCGTTCTATGGACACAAATTTTCTTCTCACTTCTGTCATAGATTGCTGCCTCCAATTTGAATACGAAGAAAAGGTTTTTGATTATTTTTTAGTGAAGGTAGTAGAGTGGGTAGGAAAAGAAGAATCTGGTCAGTTACTTGGGAAAATCACTATGAACGCATTAAATAATGCACAACAAGATGGTTTTTTCCAGCTTGTCATTAAGTCACTTAGAAACTTTTTAGATGAAGAAAAACTAGGAACTGCTCTGCAAAACGCTCTGGTAAAAGGATTACCGAAGTTAAATGATTCGGGTAATGAAAACAGAAATATTTTACTTCATCATCTTCGTAAGGGCTTGAGAAATATAAAATACAATGAAGAGGTAATCGGTAATTTAGGACATTGGAAAGATGATGCGCTCAATCATTTGGATATGAAAATACACATCATCCAGTTCTTAGAAAATGTACAAGGAAAAGCAGTGCAATTTATTCGGCAAGAAGCTTTTTATGAAGAATATTGCTTGCCATTTCTAGTGCAAAGAATAAATGACATAAAAGGAAATCCTATGTTGATGGCTAAAATTGAAAGTTGGATACAAACGCAAATTACCAGCATCATAGAAAAAAATCATGGGAAAATAGGAAGCTTGGTAAAGGAAAACTTAAGCAAATTAGATAATGAAACGCTTACGTATATGATAGAAAACAATGTAGGAAAAGAATTGCAATGGATTCGCGTAAATGGGGCAATCTGTGGGTTTATCATTGGAATTGGATTGGAAGTAATAAATTTAATTTTATAGATACAGTAATAATGTTATGTAAACTAAATGATTCTCATTTCATTTATTCCCTCATATTATGGTAGAGGGGGATGAAAATGGATTTTGCTCTTTGGGTTATGCAAATTGCATTAGGATTGATGTTTTTATCAACAGGAGCAACAAAAGCCTTATCATATGAGAAGGCGAAAACTAGTTTGCTTTGGGTAAAGCAAGTTCCAAAAGGACTGGTAATTTATATAGGTATTGCAGAAATGATTGGTGCAATTGGATTAGTCGTACCGAAACTCACTGATATTTTCCCTATTTTAACCCCACTTGCTGGATTTTGGTTAGCGATTATCATGACATTGGCTGCAATTTTTCATTTTCGACGAAAAGAGTACCGAGAAATCATGATGAATCTTCTGATTTTCGCTTGCTTGTCTTTTGTAACTTTGGGG
>DAIDKD010000309.1 GCA_027451065.1 Bacillaceae bacterium
ATATACAATATAACTACTTTTAACAAGTAGATATGAGGAGAAAAAGGTTAATAATCCTTAACAGTTCTCGCCCTCCCTATCCATTCATATCTTGTTAGCCATTCAACTAGTTGGTAGTTTCATTATATTCGTTCGAAAGATTTTCCAACAGGTATCATTTGTCACTTATTTGTTTAGCAGAGGGGATTGAAATAGTAATATTTTAAATTATTTTAAAATGATATTGACATATAACGAAATCTATGTTAAATTGATTAAGTAAAATAAATAGGATTTGTTAGGTGAGGCTCCTATACAAACACAGGCTACTGCCCAAAAATGTCGAGAGACGCCAATGGGTAAAACAAGAATTGTCGGATTAAGGCTTTTCTCAGGTAGCTAAAAGCAGATGCTTTTTACGTTGTATAGTGCCAAAACTCAACGAAGGAATCAGCGATGCTCAATCTGTACAGGTGTGGTCAAAAACTAAGGACACCTCTACAGCCAAGCAATGACGCCAACCATGACAAATCCAGTGAGTTTGAGGATTTGTTTGGTTGGCTTTTTTGTTTTCCTTGTTTGAAAAGTCCTATTGAAAAGAAAAAGGAGTGTGGTAATTAATGGACGATAGTTCGAGTGAGAAGACGGATTTGGATGAGTTGACTTCAATAACTTTTTTGGCTGTAATTGCCAAAGCTCTACGGAAGAATAGATGGAATAGAGATAGTTACATGACAGATATTTTTTTAGGATAAGTTTTTAGTTGCTCCTCCAGATCAAAAAAGTAAAAATTTTTGAAAAGGAGTAGAGAAAATGAAAAATAAATTTATTAACAAAGAGAAGGATGCGTATGATTTTGCTGCCCAAACAAAAAGCGAGGATATTTTGACATCGTTGAATGCTTCTATACATGGTTTAACGAAAGAAGAAGTAGAAGATTCGCGAAAAAAGTATGGAGATAACACAATTACTCACGAAGAGAAAGAATCACTTTTTGTCAAATTTGTGAAGGCATTTATTACACCATTTACAGTTGTATTATTAGCATTGGCAATTATTTCTTTTGTAACGGACTTTATTATGGCTGCACCAGAAGAGCGGGATGTAACAGGTGTCATCATTATTACAGTGATGGTTATCATTAGCGGAAGTATGACCTTATATCAATCCGTTCGTTCCGGTGAGGCGGCAGAAAAACTGTTGAAAATGGTACGGGTAACTGCCACCGTTACGAGAAAAGGACTCAAAAGAATAGAACTTCCAATTGAAAAAATAGTTTGTGGTGATATTGTCCATCTATCAGCAGGAGACATGATTCCAGCGGATATTCGTTTGATTCAATCAAAGGATTTATTTGTTAGCGAATCTGCCATGACGGGGGAAAGTAACCCAGTAGAGAAAATAGCTAGTGTTGATTTAGCAAGAAAGGAATCACCAATTGACTACTATAATATGGCTTTTATGGGGAGTAATGTTGTAAGCGGAAGTGCAACGGGTGTTGTTGTAAAGGTGGGAAATGACACTTTATTTGGAAAAATTGCCAAAGATGTCGCCAAGAAAAAGGGAAAAACAAGCTTTGAATTAGGCATTCATTCTGTTTCATGGTTATTGATTCGTTTTATGGCCGTTATGGTATCAGCCGTTTTTCTTATTAACGGTATCACTAGCGGAGATTGGCTTGAAGCATTCTTATTTGGATTGTCTGTAGCGGTAGGTTTAACACCGGAAATGCTGCCGATGATTGTGACAAGCAATCTAGTAAAAGGTGCAGTCACCATGTCTAAGCAAGGTACAGTAATAAAAAATATTCATTCTATCCAAAACTTTGGTGCCATTGACGTGTTATGTACAGATAAAACAGGTACTCTTACAGAAGATAAGATTGTATTGCAATATCATTTAGATGCAGATGGAAAAGAAGATGCACGAGTATTACGTCATGCTTTTTTCAATAGCTTTTATCAAACTGGGTTAAAAAATTTGATGGATGTTGCGATTATTGAGAGAGCAGAAGAACAACTGGATATTGACTTGGATCATTACGAAAAAGTTGATGAAATTCCATTTGATTTTGAAAGACGCCGTATGAGTGTTGTGATAAAAGATAAAAGTGGAAAATCACAGGTTATCACAAAGGGTGCAGTGGAAGAGATGCTGGAGGTTTCCAGCTTTGTAGATTATAAGGGAGAAATTCTACCGTTGGAAGAGACGATGAAGCAAACAATTTTAAAGACTGTGGACCGATTAAATAAAGACGGGTTGCGGGTCATTGCCGTTTCTCAAAAGACGAATCCGAATGTAGTTGGAGAATTTTCCGTATCAGATGAGTCAGAAATGGTATTAATTGGCTACTTAGCATTCTTAGATCCACCGAAAGGAACTGCCAGCAAAGCTTTACAAGTTTTAAAAGAGAATGGTGTAGGAGTAAAAGTACTGACAGGAGATAATGCGTTGGTTACTCGCTCTGTTTGTAAGCAAATTGGTTTAGAACATGAAGAGTTGATTTTAGGTAGCGAAATTGATCAGATGAGCGACCATCATTTAGCAGAAATATTAGCAACTCATCATATTTTTGTGAAGCTTTCTCCTCAGCAAAAAACGAGGATTGTCAAAGTTTTAAGGGAGAATGGTCATACTGTCGGATTTATGGGTGACGGTATTAATGATGCTCCGGCAATGAAAGAAGCAGATGTAGGTATTTCGGTAGATACAGCTGTTGATATTGCGAAGGAATCAGCAGATGTGATTTTACTTGAAAAAGATTTAATGGTTTTAGAAAGAGGAATCATCTCTGGAAGAGAGACTTTCGGAAATATTACCAAGTATATTAAAATGACAGCTAGCTCTAATTTTGGAAATGTTTTTGCTGTTCTTTGTGCCAGTCTTTTCTTGCCGTTTTTACCTATGCTGCCACTACAAATGCTATTTTTAAATTTAGTGTACGATATTTCTTGTGTATCTATGCCATGGGATAATATGGACAAAGAGTATTTAGAAAAACCACGTCAATGGAGCGCTTCTTCTATTGGCTCATTCATGAAATGGCTTGGACCGACTAGTTCTGT
>DAIDKD010000310.1 GCA_027451065.1 Bacillaceae bacterium
TTTTGCTTAGCATCTGCTAAACCTACTAATTCCAACAATTCATCCTCTATCTCTTTGTTGGCAATCCCTCGCATGATTCGATGATACTGAATGGTTTCCTTTGCCGTCATGTAAGGAATAATACTCGGATTCTCAATCATACAGCCAATTTTCTTCCGTTCCTGCTGCAAAGCTCTTTCGCCAGTACGACCAAAAAGTTCTATCCTTCCACTTGTAGGAAGATGATGCCCAGCAACGAGACGCATAAATGTCGTCTTACCAGCGCCATTTTCTCCGATGATTCCATAAATTTTTCCAGCTTCCAAAGTGATAGAAACACGATCCAAAGCTTGAAAATGATGATAGCTTTTTGTCAGGTTATCAGTTTGTAAAATATGTTTCCCCATTTTCACCACCCATCCTTTCTACTATCAATCATAATGCCTAAAGGTTTAGAAAAAGTTAAGAATGGGTCAAGAATAAGATAAATCACTCCTTACAAAGCCGATACCCTATCCCCCATACTGTTTCTACGTATTCCTCGTTAGGGTTTATTTCCTTTAACTTATGACGTAAATTGCTAATATGAGTTTTCACAGCATTGTCATCTCCTAAATATTCATCTTTCCAAATAGATTCATAAAGGTTTGCTTTTGTAAAAACTTTTCCATGATGCTTCAGTAACAATTCCAATATCATATATTCCTTTGCTGTTAATTCCACTTCCATCCCATTGATAGTAACCCGTTTTCCGTTGTCATCAAGGACTAAATCTTTATACTGAAAAAGTGTTTTCTTCTGTACTTGCCTTTGGGAACGTCTTAAGTTAGATTCCACTCGTGCAGCCACTTCACCTAAATCAAATGGCTTCGTAATATAATCATCCGCCCCTAGCTTTAATAGATCAATCTTCGTACCAATCATATCTTTTGCCGAAATGATAATAATCGGCACATCAGAAAAGTCTCTTACCTCTTTCAATATTTCATCGCCACTTTTGTATGGCAGCATAATATCAAGAAGAATCAAATCATATGTATTCTTTTTTATTTCCGCCATTCCATCTGTTCCGGTAAAGGTAGATGTCACTTTATAATCTGCATCCGTCAATGCTTCTGCCAGCACCCGATTCACATCCTCGTGATCTTCAATAATCAAAATATTTGTCATTGTATCCCCTCTATTTTCATGTGGAATTTATCTGTTCGGTTAAAAACTATCGTACCAAAAAAACGCTCTGATTCAAAGTCGGAAGGTAACTTTGAATCAGAGCGTTTTTAATTTGGCTGTTGTTGTAAAATTTGCTGCTGAAAAAAGGATTATAAGAAGAGATGTGTAATAATTATTATATCGACCAGAAAGGGGTACTGTACATGCAAAGCAAACCCTCGATGAATATAAGTGTTGCAATAATAATGGGATTTATTATCTTAGGTCTATTTTTAATGGCTACATTTAAGGAGAAATCAAGGGATACAGATAATACTAATTATAGATATGAGCTGTTTTCTGCAAATGAAAATACTATCATTATTTTTGATAAGCAATCAGGGGAGTACTGGACTAAATTCATACCAAGCAATGAGGGACCGACAAATTGGGAAAAAGGTGATTCCCCAATAACTAATGATGATAAATAAAAACGCAGAGTATAAAATGAATCACTTGATCTTACCAAAAATTATCATAGTGAACATTTTATACTTTCTTTCAAGAAAACCCATATCCTTTTTATCGGAAATGGGTTTTCGAAAGCTTCTCTTATTTTATACAACCCTGCTAATTCACCTTTCTATACACATAAAAGTACATACTCAATGGCCACCATAACACACCAAAGATAGGATAAATTGCCCAAATTGTATGCGGCGACGATACTAGATTAACGGTAATGAAAAAGACACTGATTAATATAGTTGCATGAACGGAAAAATAAAAAGCATTTTTCCTTCTTCCGTCTTTCTTCTCTCTATGATAATGATAGATAGATAGTGGCCACCATAGTACAGCGAACGATGGATAAATAAACCAAGGATGCACCGGTGACATGATGATATTTAATAAGCCATAATAAAGAATTGTTGCTATTGCACCGATAACAGCGACAGATAATGTTCCCATTCTATTTCCTAGTATGGCACTAATTGGCCACCACAAAATGGGATAGATTACATAGAAAGACCAGAGATGACTTGGCGAATGTAACAGATTTTCCACAATAAAAAATACAATGAGAACGGCACTTCCAAACATAGCGTATTGTACATATTGTTTTTTGTAATGAAAATAGACACTTGCCGGCCAAAAAATAAGGAATAAACAAGGATAGATAAACCATAAATGATTAGGAGAAGTGAGCATATTTACTATCCCTAAAAACAAGATAGTCATGACACTCCCCGCTACCGCAAATCCTACAGAGTATTTCATTTTCCCGCACCTCACTTTTTACGTGACCATACAAAGAACATAGATAACGGCCACCATAAAATTCCGAATGTTGGATAAATAAACCATACTGTGCTTGGAGTATAGTATAGGTTGATAAATACAAAAAGTGAAATGAGCAAAATACTTCCACAGATAGAAAAGTAAAAGTTATTTTTTGCTTTCTTCAGTCCTATAGTATCGTGATGAACATTGTACACTCCAAGTTCTTTCTTCAAATCCTCTACATCGCCAAATTCAACAATTGCCTTATTCATTGCATCTTCTTCTGTTTTCCCATGTTCCATTAAATACAATACTTTTTCTTCGAGATTTTGAATGATTTCTTGTTTGATGCTTTCTGTTTTTTCATTGATAGGAACATCTTTGAATAAATTATCAATATGATTTCTTAGCTTGTTCATTGTGATCCCCCCATAAATAGATTCATTATTTCTTTCAACTCTTCCCACTCTGCTTCTATTTCCTTATAATAAGCTTTCCCAAGAAGTGTAATGCGATAATATTTCCTTTTCCCACCATAAGATACATCTCCAAAATATGATTCAATGATATTTTTCTTCTCTAGCCGTTGAAATACAGCGTATAAAGTCGCTTCTTTAATTTGGAATCGATT
>DAIDKD010000311.1 GCA_027451065.1 Bacillaceae bacterium
CTAAAGCGTAGGATGGGAAATATCCAAAGCTACCACCAGACCAGTGAACATCTTGCAATACTCCTTGGGCATCATTTTCTGGAACAATTCCTACATATTCCTTCATCTTCTCATTCCACGCAGCTGGCACATCTTTCACTTGTAAGTTTCCATTAAATAATTCTTTTTCCAGCTCATAACGAACCATAATATGCAATGGATATGTTAATTCATCTGATTCAATGCGAATGAAAGACGGTTTGCTTTCATTGATAGCACGATAAAAATCATCTAATGACACATTAGCAAACTGCCCATTGCTGTGTTCTTTTAATGATTCATAGTGATGTTTCCAAAATGATTTATTGCGACCAATTAAATTTTCAAAAAATAATGATTGTGATTCATGGATTCCCATTGATGTTCCTTCACATAATGGCGTACCTTCTAAATCAGCCGAAATATTTTGTTCATACACAGCGTGACCGCATTCGTGAATAGTTCCGAAGATAGCCATTCGGAAATCTTTTTCATCATATCTTGTCGTAATCCTTACATCTCCGCGATTCAAGGTAATTTCAAACGGATGGACAGTAGTATCCAATCGTCCAGCTCCAAAGTCATAGCCTAATTGTTCAAGCATTTTTAAGCTAAAACCATGTTGCTGTTCTTGTGAAAAATATTCATATAAAAAGTCTGTTTTCGGATTTCTCCCTTTGTCAGCAATATCACGGACAAGCGGAACAATTCGCTCACGTAATTTTCCAAAAACTTCATCAAGGATTTGTACGGTCATTCCTGGTTCATATAGGTTTAACAACACATCATAGTTAGTGGCTTCCTCTTTTTTCCAATATGTAATAAATTTTTTGTTAAAGGCTACTAATTTTTCTAAGTACGGTTGAAAAAGAGCAAAATCTGATGTTTCTCTCGCCTTTTCCCATGTGCTTTCCGCTACAGTTTGCAATTTCACATATTCCTTGTACTCTGCTTCTGGAATATTCTTGTTTCTATCATATTCCTTCTTACACTCTTCCACTGTTTTTCTCGTGATTTCTGATACATCTTGGCCTTCCATCTCTTTTATATAGCCTGCCATTTCATCGGAAACAGACATTTGAAACACATCTGTAGATAGCTGACTAATAACCTCCGAGCGTTGTTCCAATCCTTTTTTCGGTGCTCCTGTCCGTAAATCCCAATACATTACACTTATTGCTTCATTATAATTCATCATTCTCTTTACATAGGCAAGAAATTTTTGTTCTGTCGTCATATTCATCCTCCTTTTTCACCTCTATATTCTCTATGATACAGAAGAAATCCTTTTTATGCGAGGATTTTTTACCATATTTCAAATGATTCATTATCTTTCGAATATTAAAAATAGACTCTTGTTGTGAAAACTATGCATTTCCCACAACAAGAGCTCGATTCTTTCATTCTTATCCCACTAAGTTACCATCGTTTCTTTCTCCTCTATCGTCAAAGGTTCCTGTTGCACGGTGTTTTCTGTACTACCTTTTAATAGCCGCAACCCATTTAAAATAACAAGAATCGTACTACCTTCATGTCCAACTACACCGAAAGGAAGTGCTAGCACTTGCAAAAAGTTCGAGGAAATCAGCAGGACAATGACGCTTAATGAAAAGACCATATTCTGCTTGGAAATGCGATTCAATCGTTTTGATAAGTGAATCGCTTGCGGAAGGCGAGACAAGTCACTTTTCATGAGAACTACATCCGCTGTTTCCAAGGCAACATCTGTTCCCTCTCCCATAGCAATACCGATGTTGGCTGTGGCTAATGCTGGTGCATCATTAATACCATCACCTACCATTGCTATCTCACCATATTTCTCTTTCAGTTTTTTTACTGCTTCTACCTTTTCTTCAGGTAAACATGATGCAAAGTATTCATTTAGATTCGCTTCATCAGCTATCGCTTTGGCTGTTTCTTCATTGTCACCAGTAATCATGATTGTTTCTATTCCCATACTTTGTAACTCATGAATAGCAGAAATTGCCTCTGGACGCAAAGTGTCTTTTAAAGCAATCCACCCAAGAACTCCTTCATCATCACCAATATATACAATTGTCTTCCCTTCTTGCTGCAACTTCATTGAAATGCCATCATGAAATGTTTTTGTTGCTTCACCGATAAAGGATGGCTTCCCAATTTTATAGTCTTTTTTATTGAAAACTCCTTTTACACCAAAGCCAGCAACATTTTCTACTCTTTCTGGCTTCGTGACGATAATCTCATGAACGCTTTTTCCATAATTAATAATCGCATCTGCTAAAGGATGAGTAGAGTGACTTTCAATAGATGCTGTAATCTGCAATAAATCTTTCTCCGATATTCCTTCTCGTACATAGACATCTGTGACAGATGGTTGCCCTTTTGTTAAAGTTCCTGTTTTATCAAAGGCAATTGCTTTTATGGAGGCTAATTTTTCTAATTGAACACCACCTTTAAACAAAATACCGTGGCGCGCTCCATTAGAAATGGCTGATAATGTTGCCGGGGTTATCGAAGCAACAAGCGCGCAAGGTGATGCAACAACTAAAAGTACCATAGCCCGATAAAAAGTTTCACTCCAACTCCAACCTAGTATAAAATGTGGAAGGAACATCATCAATGCTGCAGTGATGATAACACCTTTTACATAAGGTCCTTCAAACTTTTCAATAAAAAGCTGAGAAGGTGATTTTTCACTTTGAGCATTTTGCACAAGACGAATAATTTTTTGGAACAAAGTTTGATCACTTGGCTTAGTAATTTTCACTTCAATAGAGCCTCGCAAGTTCATCGTACCAGCAAACACGTCATCACCAAGCTTCTTTTCACTTGGAATTGACTCACCAGTAATCGCTGACTCATCAATATTTGTTATCCCGTGGGAAATTGCTCCGTCGGCAGGAACACGCTCACCAGGCTTGATTAAAATAATATCATCAATCTTCAACTCCTCTACAGGAATGCGTTCCTCCTCACCATCGGAAATACGCAACGCTTCTTCTGGCTGTAAATCAAGGAGGGCAGAAATTTCTTTAT
>DAIDKD010000312.1 GCA_027451065.1 Bacillaceae bacterium
GCTCCTAACGCTGTTCTGATGTCGCTATTTTCCATTAACGCAGCTATTTTACAAGGAATCAACAGACAAAAGCATGCAGTCATTGGAACTTTGCTAGGAGTATTGGCAAAATTTCTTCTAAACACACCAATGATTATTATTTTCGGTGCAAAAGGAGCTATTTTCACTCATGCAATAGGGTTCACTATATCTATTCTATATTTCTTATGGCAAATCAAGCGTTATACAAATTTTAAATTTAATTTAGTCATTCGCCGAACTATTTTGACAGGAATTTTTGCAGCTATTATGGGAGTGGCGGTTAGTGGGGTACTATTTTTGTTATCCATGTATATTTCTTATGAAAATGGTAGGACACATGCTATTCTGATGTTAATTCCAGCTGTCACTGTTGGAATATTTGTTTATTTTATTTTAGCAGCAAAGTCTGGATTGTTAGAAAAAGTATTCGGGACTGCCTTGTTAGGAACAATCAAAAGAAAACTGTTTAGAAGAGGGTAAAAGATGCGGATTGATAAATTATTGGCAAATATGGGATACGGTAGCCGTAAAGATGTAAAAAAGCTTCTTAAAAGTGGCGGAGTAAAAGTAGATGGAACTATTGTGAAAGATGGCAAGTGTCAAATAGATACCTTGAAGCAGGAAGTGACTGTTCACGGTGAAATTGTGGAATATCGAGAGTTTATTTACTTGATGATGAACAAGCCTCAAGGAGTTATTTCAGCCACTGAAGACAATATGCATCAAACAGTTATTGATTTACTAGCGAAAGAAGATGCTAACTTTGAACCATTTCCTGTTGGGAGGCTAGATAAAGATACAGAAGGTCTGCTGTTGTTAACAAATGACGGGCAGTTAGCTCATCAGCTCCTTTCTCCAAAAAAACACGTACCGAAAAAGTATTACGCAAAAATACAGGGAGTAGTAACAGAGGCTGATGTCATAGCTTTTCAGAACGGTGTAATACTAGAAGACGGTTATGAAACAAAACCAGGAGAACTTACCATCTTAAAAAGCGACGCACAATCAGAAATCGAACTAATCATCACGGAAGGGAAATTCCACCAAGTGAAAAGGATGTTCGAAGCAGTGAACAAGAAAGTGACTTACCTAAAAAGGTTGGAAATGGGAAAGCTTAAATTAGATAAAGATTTAGAGTTGGGAGAATATCGAGAGCTAACCGAGGAAGAGCTAACCCTTCTCAGATAACATAATTGAATACGAATGTACAATCATATTACTGATTGTCCTCATGAAAGAGGGTGTGCTACTTGTTTTCAACCAAATAGCACACCTTCTTTCATGAGGACAGCTTTACTCGCTTCTTTGTTGTCATCCATTTTCCTTTAGAGGGACTTTGAACTAGGCCATTAAAAACGAGAATATGTAAATCTCTTTGGATTGTTCTAGGGGTAATTCCAAATTCTTCGACTAATTCTTGTGTCGTAACAGTTCCTTTCTCATGAATAAACATGTAAATTGATTTAACACGTGTCATCATACGGGAAGTTGCAGTATTCATCGAATCCACTCCTTCAATTTTTGTCTCTTGTTCAGCAATAAGGTGAACAAAGAGATTTTTCTGTTTCTAACAAGAAAATATATTATTATTTTACACCATTCCTGAGAAAAAATGTGTAATTTTACAAAAAATCAATAAATTAAATTTTTTTTAGTCTCCTGCTTATTTGAAATATTTTTTGCCTGTGTTGAATGCGAGTTACGATATTTAATGGAATTTAGTGGTGGACTTTGATAAGATTATATATAGGAAGAAAATGAGGTGGAAGGTAATGGAGATTCAGTGGAAGCAAGAAGTAGAAAAAAGAAAGCAAATGTTAGTTGAAGATTTGCAAAAATTTTTACAAATAAAAAGTGTACTGGATGAAGAGACCAAAGGTGATCATGCTCCTTTCGGTGAAGGAATCCAGGAAGCTTTGGAATATATGCTTCATAAAGGAGAAAAAGATGGCTTTACTGTGAGAAATGTAGATGGCTATGCTGGTCATATTGAAATGGGACAAGGCGATGATCTTGTTGGGGTTCTTTGTCATGTGGATGTTGTTCCTGAAGGTGATGGTTGGTCGAGTAATCCATATGGAGCAGAAATTCGCGATGGAAATATTTATGCTCGGGGAGCTATTGATGATAAAGGACCAACAATGGCAGCTTATTATGGAATGAAAATAGTTCAAGAACTGGGACTGCCAATGAAAAAACGTATTCGGATGATTTTAGGAACAGATGAAGAAAGTAATTGGCAATGTGTGGAGCACTACTTTCGAAAAGAGGAAATGCCAACTTTAGGTTTTGCTCCTGATGCTGACTTTCCAATCATTTATGCGGAGAAAGGTATCCTTAATATTCACTTCACGCAGCACAAGCAACAGAATAACGAAGCGACGCCTATACTGATTCAGTTTGATGCAGGTAGACGATTAAATATGGTTCCAGATATGGCAAGGGCGGTGCTCGCTACAGAAGAGCATGAAGTTATTGCGAAATATAATGATTATTTAATAGTTGAGCAGATAAAAGGGAAATGTTGGATAGAAGAAGGACATATACATATAGAGTTACATGGGCAATCAGCTCACGGTTCTGAACCGCAAAAGGGCAAAAATGCAGGTCTGCTATTAGCGAAATTTTTGAATCAAATCCAGCTGGATCAACAAAGTAAAAGTTTCATACAATTTGCTTCCCAGTCACTATCCAGTGATATCGGTATTGGATTAGGTATTCAGTATCATGATGAGATTACCGGAGATTTAACAGTAAATACTGGGATAATGGATTATACAGTGGAAGATGCCGGAACATTTGGATTAAATATCCGCTATCCTATTACAACAAATACAGAACAAATGCTACACACATTAGAACATACTTGTGAAGCATATGGATTTCATGTTAGTGATGTGAGGAATTCACGACCACATCATGTTGACAAAAACCACCCATTGATTACTACTTTGCAAAAAGTGTATGAAGAACAAACTGGAGAAAAGGCAGAGTTAATATCT
>DAIDKD010000313.1 GCA_027451065.1 Bacillaceae bacterium
GATCTGGCTCTTGTTGCACTAGATGACCGTGTGAAAGTAATTGCCCGCTCCGAAGAGTTACCTACAATGACATTATTATTTCTATCGAAAATAATTCCTCGCGGGACTGATTGAGTTACAATATTAGCAGCTTGGTTCGCTAGTCGCTCCTGATGGCTGTCTCCTTCTAAAATTTGAATAACACCTAAACTAAGAATCAAAATAGAAAACATCAAGAACACTAGAAAAAAGAAAATATTAATTCTAGAAGGTATGTGATGTTTCTTCTTCTCTTTTTTTCTTTTGAACACTATAACACCTACTTTTACAATAAAAAATCTACATTTACTTTTTTTATTGTAACGTATCTACCTTCTATTTTCTATACTAAACTTCACCTTCAGCCAAATCATCACCTTTTTTTAGTAACGGAAGTCCCGCTTCTGCCGTTGTAGACTTTTTCAGATGAATATTTTTAATACTTGGATAGATAAGTGCGTGTCCTGCCCCAGCAACGAGCAAGAATACCGGAATACTTCTTGTAGGGTCAAAGAAACTGATAGTAAGCATAAATGCAATAACAGATACAATTCTGCCAGCGTGTAAATACCACTCTCTGACAACGATATATTCAACACGATGTGCGTTTACATTTTTTGCATGTCCAATCACGTCAAATGTCATGGATCCATATGGAACAAGCAAAATAGGATAGGCAATAGAAATAAACACTGCATATAACATAAAATTCAAATACGTTAATTGAAACGCAATAAGTGCCACCGAAAGAGATAATAGTATCCCACCTAATAAAATTGCTTTTTTTCGTTTTGTTTTTTTGATAAAACGCGCTGCCACGTAATACATAAGAAAGCTAACTAACGAATTAATAAAACCATAGGTCCCAATAGCAAACTCATCTTTCGTAACAATGTATACATAAATAGAAATAATAAATACAAAAGTTCCCTCTCTCAGCCCTTGAAAAAAGTGTGCGATGGTAATACTATGCCAATTTTTATCGGTATTTCTTTCTTTGACAATATCAAAAACTGTGTATGAACTCGTCTTTTCCCGCTTTTCTAAAAAAAAGCTGAAAATAACTGCCCCTACAAATAAAAAGAGCGAGCAAAAGAAAATAATTGTATAACCTTTATTCCCAATCATCTTGGAAATAATAAGCCCTGAAGCCATCGGTCCAATCATTCCAGCAAAAGAATTGATTCCACCTGCAAATCCATTAAAAAAATCCCTTGTCTCCGGTTCAGTGATTTCAAAGGTAAGCAAATGGAATGCCAACCAGTAAAATCCGTAGCCCATGCCTAAAATTGCTCCCAATAATAAAAGGCTGTTGTTGGCATTTTCTCCCACCAATAAAACAGTGACATAAAATAAAGATAATAACGTCACTCCAATACGCAACACAATCACTCTGTCCATTTTCGTCGCTAATTTCCCAGCAAAATAAAATGTAATTACCTGTAAAACAGAAATTGTTAAATGATAAGTCGCAACATTCATAAAACTTTGCGATTGTTTCCATAAATAGATACTTACGAATGTATTGGAAAGAGAAACACTAAGTGTGTATAATCCACCAATCAACAATAAGGTATATAGACTTTTCTTTGTACTTGTACTTCTTGCAAAACCATTCATTCGTTCCATTAAGCAACGCCCCTTTACTCAAGGTTAGTCTGCTTAATATGGACGTGGATTATGCAATAGGGTATGAGAAATGGCTTTCACCACTTCTCATACCCTATTGCATAATCCATCAAAGAATACAGAAATGGACAACCCTGTATTCCTTCATTGGCATGTGAATTATCGTGGTTGTCCATTTTTTACCTATCTATTTCAACTTCGCTTGATATAATTTTTCTACTTCTTCCCAGTTTACTACATTCCAAAATGCTCCAATGTAGTCAGGACGACGATTTTGATAATTTAGGTAGTAGGCATGTTCCCACACATCTAATCCTAAAATCGGAGTTTTTCCTTCTGATAATGGTGAATCTTGATTTGGAGTGCTAGTTACTTCTAGCTCACCGTTATTTACAACTAGCCAAGCCCAACCTGAACCAAAGCGAGTTGTCGCTGCTTTTGTAAATTCTGCTTGAAAAGCTTCAAAGCTTCCAAATTTTTCTTCAATTGCTTTCGCAACTTCTCCAACTGGAGCTTTGGTACTGTTTGGAGTAAGCAACGTCCAGAATAAAGAATGGTTTGCGTGACCGCCACCATTGTTACGTACAGCTGTGCGTATCCCTTCTGGAACAGCGTTCAAATCAGCAATTAATTCCTCTATAGATTTTGAAGCCAATTCCTCATTTCCTTCAAGCGCTGCATTTAAATTCGTCACATATGTATTATGATGTTTCGTATGGTGAATATTCATCGTTTCCTTGTCAAAATAAGGTTCCAACGCATCATAAGCATATGGTAACTCAGGTAATTCAAATTTCGCCATCGTAAAACTCCTCCTTGAAATGTATGATATACTACTTCTCCAATGTATCAAAATTCAAATTATTATTCAAATAAAATGCTCATGTAGAGGGTGTAATAGTTGGGCGGAAGCCCAACTATTACACCCTCTACATGAGCAAGGTAAGACCAGATTGTTGTTTGCTTTATTCATTCTAACATATAGCGTCCTATTGCTCTGTTTTCTTTTTGTCCATTACAATACGAATGATGCTACCTATGATGATTACTCCGAAGGCAATGAGAAGGAGTAGTGAATCCTGCAATTTTCCTGCGAACAATGTATATCCAAATAGTATAGTAGCGATAATTAAATTTGCCCAGGTAGTTGATAATCCACTTTTTAAATGAAAAAATTTACTACCGATAAAGATTAAAGCACAATATCCAGCGATTAAGAAAATAATTGGCTCCATTTCTCTGCTCCCTTCATGTAAAAAACTCCCTAGCGATTGCCAGAGAGTTTGAAATTATGTATGGAGGAGGTAGAGGGATTCGAACCCCCGCGGGCTGTTACACCCCTGTCGGTTTTCAAGACCGATCCCTTCAGCC